>NZ_CEYIHJ010000010.1:13656-25485 GCF_982836095.1 Kosmotoga sp. | reverse complement strand
CTCGGTTTTTAATATGCTCGGCTCTCGGTTTCTCGGCTCTCGGATCTCGCAACTCGTAACTCGGTTCTTTAACTCATAACTCATAATTCATAACTCGGTTCTTTGGCTTTTTAGCTCTCGTAACTCGCTACTCGCAACTCGCAACTCGGCTCTTGATCTCGGCTCTCGGATCTCGGACTCTCGTTATTCAGCTTTTTATTCTCGTGACTCGCTACTCGAATCGCGTAACTCGGCACTTATATATGTTTTGGCACAACCAACAACGCACAACGTTTCTAAAAAAACTGGACCTCGTTTCACAATACAAGAAGCACATTATACGCTGACACGTCTACACCGAGAGATTTCAAATACATTAATTCTGACCACTTTGGCAACAACGATTTCCTGGTGTATTTGGGAAAAGCTATTTCTACCGGAAGGCCAAGGATCAACGCAAGCTCGTCCGCAATTTGAAAGGGTGGAAGAAATTTCCCGCGTTCTACGGCTGATATATAACCGGGATTTCTTCCTATCTTTTCGGATAGTTCTTTTTGGGTCATTCCTTTTTTCATTCGCGCGTAAACGAGTAACTCCACAAAGATGCCCTCCTTTTGCGATAATCAGCGGGCGGAGATTTTCGCTCTAAAAGAAACTCCGGAAATAGCTCTTCAACAGGCATTTCAAAAAATGCTGCAATGGCATCGGCAAGGAAAAAGTCTGTTAACTTCACTTTCCCGGTCTCGATTCTTGATAGAGTGCTTCTGCTGATTCCCAATCTTTGTGCCAGCTCTTCCTGTGAAATTCCTCTTTTTACTCTCAATTGCTTTATGAACATTTGGTTCCTCCGTTATTAAGTATTCATATGTATACTATCATAAAATCAACTTGATTTTGAAGACTTGATTAAAAATTGCACAAAAAAACAGCCGATTTTCGGCTGTTTTTTGGCGTGCCCGGGGCGATTTGAACGCCCGGCCTCCAGATCCGCAGTCTAGCGCTCTATCCAGCTGAGCTACGGGCACACGAAAATGGCGGAGAGGGAGGGATTCGAACCCTCGGAGGGTAAAAAACCCTCACTTGCTTAGCAGGCAAGCGCCTTCGGCCGCTCGGCCACCTCTCCACCTACCTTTAGATTCTATCATGGCTTAAAGTGAGTGTCAATAATACTTTTTGGCAAGTGTACCGCAATTTACCGAGAAAAATTTCAGGTCATCCACCCTGAGGGCAGTAAGACTGCCACCGTACACACATCCTGTATCCAGGCCTATCTTGTCCTTCAAAATCAATGGTCCCCCAAACTTTGGAGTATGTCCAAAGACAACAGTTGTATTTTCTAGAGGATGGTCTGCGTATATGAAATCATCTCTAATCCAAAGAAGGTCAACTTCGCTTTGCTTATTCATTTCCACACCTGGTCTTATGCCTGCATGTACGAAAAGGTAATTGGAGTCTTTGTAATAGAGTTCTGTGTTTTTGAAGAAATCCATGTGGCTATCCGGGATATTTCTCAAACCACCATAGCTACGCAATGTAGCTTCCATACCATTTAATTCCCAATACTTACCCCATGGGCCTCCAAAAAAGTAGTTCAGCAACATTGCCTCATGATTACCCCTCAGAAAAACACAGTGATATTTTCCGCTGAGCTTCAACAGGAAATCTACAACTTCTTTTGATTGCGGGCCTCTGTCGATATAATCTCCCAAAAAAACGAGAGTGTCTCTTTTCTTTAGTTTTAAATTTCCAATGAGTGATTTAAGAGGCATTAAACAACCGTGAATATCTCCTATTGCGTAAAGCGTCAGAAAACCCCCTTCATAATAAATAACCATGTTAGAGAGAGACCTATTCCCAATATCGGACTAAATAGCCATTCAAGTTTTCCTGTTTTTGCGAAGAAAAGCCGGTACAATATTCCCGCTAATGTCACTATTGCAAGCCATTCAAAAAGCCCGGCAAAAGTGAAGATGTACATTGCCAATCTTTCTGAGATACCCACAGAATCTTTTTCCGCTCTGGAAATTATACCCTTCCTGAAGAAGTATGTTACTCCCACAGTGACTATGAGTATTCCCAGCAAGTACCAGCAAAACTGGGGTGTGATATACGATTTTTCGAAGAAGTCTTTACTCAAAAAAGACAGCAGCAAAAAATACCCCAGGGCGATGATTTCCGCAAAATCATCGGGAATGACTTTTCTCAGATAAAGCGTTCCAAATTCCCCGGCAATGGCAAGCCCAAATACCAAAATACCTGTTGGAGCCATTAAAAGGGAATCAAAACTAAAAGCCAAAAAGACAAGAATTGCCCAGATGAAATGCTTCCAGAGATTTCCTTTTTCAAGGTCTTTCAGTTTGTAGCTGTTTACAAAAGCGTGATCTGCTACCAGATAACTAACGAGAAGATGCAATGGCATTTATCTTCTACCTCCTGTCCTGGTCTTTTCTTTCCATGGTAACACAGGAACCGCCATAGCAGCAACAACCAGTGCAACAAAAACGCCTGCCGCCATGCTGAGCCCAAAATCTCTCAGTAGCTTTCCCTGTGCAAAGGCAAAACTGGAAAATGCGAGTATAGTAGTTGCCGATGACATGGACACTGATTTTAGGGTTCTTGCCATTTCATATAGATTTCTTGAGGAAGAGCTGTGAATCATGTGTACAAGGCTATCTACTCCAATACCTATTATAAGAGGCGCAGAGATGATGGTTATAAATGTAGTATCAACACCAAGCACTTCCATGAGCCCAAACATTGCCATAAGTATACCGGACATGAGAATGAGTATTTTTACGCTGTCAGAGATGTTCCTTCTATCAATTAACACAACAACAAAAACCAGTGCCATTGCTATTAAAGATATCGGGAAGGAAACTCCCTTTACTGTGTCCATTAAATAGTAAAATACCTGAGGGTACCCTCCGACATAATTTTTCAGATTGCCAAGGCTGTCAAAGAGAACTTTTATCATGTTGTTCCGGTATATTCGACTCTTCGGTTCTGCATTGATTACAAAATATTGTTCGCCATCTGGAGCTTCGTAAATCAGCTGCTTTCGCAGGGAAGTCGGTAAGTTGTTGGCAACAAAGTTTATCAGTTCTTCAGGATTGTCAATACTCTGTGATTTGTCGATGAGTTCTATAAGGGAATCGTAGTACTTTGCCTTTTTCATAAGGCTTTCTAAAACTGGTGATCCTCTAAAAGAATTTATTTTTTTGACAAGGGACTTGAATTGGGAGAGGTATTGCTCTTCGTCGCCATGAACCAAGTCCATGAGAGAGAAAAGGTTTCCGATATAAGGGTTTACTTTCAGCTTTTCATAGACATCCTTCAATTCATCCGGTTTTACTATGAAAGGCACGGTATTTGCAATGCTCGCTTTGAATACCCTCTCAATAAGGCTGAGAGTAGATAACATCTCTGATTTTTCAGCCATCAGTCCCGGTGGGGTATAGGAAAAATTGTTGAGATTAGAGATTCCTAGATAACTCATAATGAGGAGAAAGAGGATAACAATAGTTAGGGATAATCTATGAAATTTTTTCACAGTGCCAGAAATGTAATAAAAAGCCTTGTCCAGCGAATGAATATTTGCCGCAGCTCCGCCTTTGCTAATGCTGTTCAAAGAAATTGCCGGCAAAAATAAGTACATCACCAAAAAGAAAACAGCGATACCT
Source organism: Kosmotoga sp. (assembly GCF_982836095.1). NCBI lineage: Bacteria > Thermotogati > Thermotogota > Thermotogae > Kosmotogales > Kosmotogaceae > Kosmotoga > Kosmotoga sp. The sequence goes on along the minus strand of NZ_CEYIHJ010000010.1, from coordinate 21,826 downwards.
ATCGAGGTGAGAACCCCGAGTTCTCTAACCGCAGGGGCATTTATTAATGCAAGGATAGTGAATACAAGGGCAGTTGTAACCATACTGACCAAAAGGGGCTTTGTAATGGCATTATAAGTGTTTGCGAGTATTGAACGCTGAATTTTGTTTCTTTTGGATTCATCAGATAGCCTTGTAATCATATGAATGCCGTAATCTATGCCCAGTCCCAGAGTAATTGCGTTTACAAAGGTCGTTACGATGTTCAGCTCGCCGAAAATAAGGTAAGCTATTCCCAATGTGATAAGCATTGCGACGATCAGAGAAAGGAAAATATACATTGTAATTCTCAGGCTGGGATATGCCGCGTAGAAAAGCAAAGCGATTCCAAGAAGTGAAATGATGGTGGTTATCGCAAAGTCCCTGTTGGCTTGCCTATAGGATTCATATGTTCCGAAATGATCACCGGTTAAACTGTAATCGATATCAAAAGGTCTAAGGGTTTCGTTTAGCCACTTCTTCAGTTCGGGTATGGCTTTTGTCACGTAGTCTATATCAGCTGAAGCGCCGTTCAACTTCAAACCCATCACAAGAATCATGGGATCGTCTTTTGGAAACTCATCTGGAATCCTTATATAACTTTCATAGTTATTGTCCGTTTCAGGGTTGCTTATTTCCCGGTATATATTCATCAACTGCCAGAGGGAAATGCCAGCATTGTGTATAGCGGTAAACTCGTAGTTTAGGAGTTTTTCAAAATCATCGCTTAAGCTGAAGTTGCTGTTAAAAGAAGGCACCTTTCCGGGATCGACAAGAACCAACCCCATGGCACCCAATTCCGATAGATAGTCAAACTTCACGAAGCCTTTAATGTATGGAAAGTCCTTTGAAGAATCGAAGAGTTTTTTAGCGACATCTTTGAGCTTTTCAATTCCTTCCTGGTTTTTTTCGTAGGTTTGAAGCACCACATAAGTGATATCGCCTGTACTGGAATTTTGCATAAATTCCTTATACCGCTGAATTATGGGATCGTCAGGTGGAAGGATTTTCATCAAATCGGAATTCACGACCAGTTTACTGGCGTAATATCCCCCCACTATAGCTAGAAAAAGGAAGACAGCGATAATAGGCAATTTGTAATTTATGACAAAGGAAGCCAGTTTTCTCATTCCACCACCACACTAAATAAGCTGGAAAAAGCTTCTACCTATTCTATTAGAATATAACAGATAATATCACCTTTCCATAGTTTTGTAGAAAATCTTTAGACCTATACGAGCGTGCGTTAATCCGCTTTTTAAACACTAGTATGGTATTCCAACAGATCACATTGCCGGCTTTTTCGCAGTAAGAAAAAAGCGCAATGGCAGTTTCTCGATGTGGTAGCTGTTAAAGATAGTCTCAGCATTCTGTGAAAGCTCAACATCATCACACAATGCTACTGCCCCATTACCCGTAACAGATCTCAAGACGAAATCTCCAAGAGTTTTCTCAGTGAGTGCAAAAACATCATTCAAACCAGCTTCCTCTTTTGAGAAATTTTGATATTCCCCGCTGGTAATAATGCAATACCCTGCCCGGTATTCTAAGAAAAATGATCCATAATCTTTGACTTCCCGTACCAACCTTTTTATACCGGAAATACATGAGTATTTGCTTTCGGCCTTTGCATCTATCCCGGTTTCTATACGCGCATATAACACAAGTTTTTGGTATCGGGAATAATCAGTGGAAACTATTCCAAATTTTCCTGCTTTGATAACGTAATTCCAGGGCCCAAAGCCGAGTTCCTTTGAATGGTCGATTACGGCACTTGCATGAGAAATGCCTTTAAGCTTTTTCGCTATACCCAGTAACGGCTCATAAAAAGCGGATGTGATACGGAAAAAAGGGGCGGGGACTCTTTTGAAAATATACTCTTTCTGGTTCACACCCGCTCGAAAAAGAGTTAATGAGCCGAAAAGTAAAGCAACCATTGCGATGATAATCACATACCCGGCAAAACGCATCTTATTTTAGCTTTTCTTCAATAACCTCAAGGGCTTTTTTCAATTGTATATCATTTTCAGGATCAAGCTCAACCTTTGAAACCGTAAGCTCACTGTTGTTATTAGCGCTGGCAGTGGCTTCCACAGTTATATCTGGTTCAATTCCCTTCAAATGAATATCAGAGCCATTGGGTGTGAGATAATGCGCTGTCGGTAGCCAGATTTCCCCACCATTAGATAAATGGTAAACGGTTTGTACCGCAGCTTTGCCAAAGGTTTTGGTACCAACAACCGTTGCAACTCCATGGTCTTTCAAAGCGCCGGTGAGAATTTCAGAGGCCGAAGCACTACCACCATTTACGAGAATCACCATTGGTTTGGTCTTTAGCAATTCGCTGAAATATCCACCCCAGGATCTATAAACTTCCTGAGAACCCTCTCTATCTTTAATCGTGATCACAGTTTTTCCTTCGGGAAGAATTAAACTTGAGATCCTCAACACACTGCTTAAAAGTCCCCCGGGATTGTTTCTCAGGTCAATTATCAAACCATCCGAATTGATCACATTATTCAACGCTTTCTGGAACTCTTCGTAAGTTGGTTCACTGAATTGTGTAATCCGCACATAGCCAATTGTATTTCCGTTGTAATCGATATGCGAATATTTAACCGTTTTGATCTTGATCTCCGCTCTAGTGATGGTTATCATCAAGGGTTCTTCAACGCCTTTTCTGAGAACCTTTATTTCTACCTGTGTATCAGGTTTTCCTCGAAGGAGATTGACAGATTCGTAATAACCCGTTTCTGAAACAAGATGTCCATCTATTTCAACAATGAGGTCACCTGTAAGCAATCCAGCCTTCTCTGCAGGGCTATCCACCATGGGGGCGACAACCTCAAGGCAGTCATATTCTGTGTTATACTGGACGACTGCGCCAATTCCACCGTATTCAGATTTGGTATCAATGGTATTCTCATTGGTTTCTATCGGGGTGAAATACCAAGCAAATGGATCCTTTAGTCCTTTCATAACTCCCTTAAGGGTTTCATTGTGAATATTGTCATAATCGACTTTCTCCACGTCGTAATATGACTTCTGAACGTAGTTCATTATCTCAAAGACAGGCTGGAACTCAGAAAGCATCTCTTCGTATTTTAGACTTTTAAACGCGCCAAAAACAAAAATACTGATGATTATTGCCGTTGTGGCAAGAATTTTAAGGAATTTTCTACTCTTCATACCTTTTCGCCTCCTCGTGAGACTTTCACACCAAAGATTAAATAGGCCGTATGGCCAACCATTCTGTCTTCTGGCCTGAATCTTTTTGGATTTATTTTCATCTTTCTAACAAAGGTTTCCCAGACTTCTATGTCAACAACGTCTTCTTCGCTCAGAGTCTCGAGTACAGATTGCACCTGGTTGGTTGTGGGGCAAAGAACGCAAAATCTTCCTCCGCCCTTGAGCGAACGAAGAACTTCTTTCAAATGGGGCACCGGATCCGGAACGTCGAGAAAAAAAGCATCTGCTTCTTTTTCATCGATGCCTTCCTCAATGTCTTTCAATTTGAATTCTACGCGGTCCCCTACTCCAAGCTGGTTGACATTGTCTCTTGCTCGTTCCATGAATTTTTCCCTGCGCTCATAGGATACCACTTTGCCATTGGAGCCGACATATCTCGCAAAAGCGCTGGTCATTGAGCCGCTACCGGAACCGCATTCCACTACCAGATCTCCTTCTTTGATATCCAGCATCAGAATAATAAAGCCCATATCCTTTGGGTACACGATTTGCGTTCGCCTGTTCAGGTTAAAGATATGATCCACAATACCTGGCTTTAAAAGATAAGCGGTATTCCTGCCAATTTTAATGAGATCCCCATATTCTTTTCCAATAATTTCCTCGTGCAATATATTTCCAAGGTGAGTGCCAAATATACTACCTTCTTTTAGCGTTATAAGGTAGCGTGAATTATCATCGGTAAGCACGAGAACTCTATCACCAGCTTGGATCAAAGTCAAAACCTCCTGAGTTTTATTATGCTTTCTATGAGAGCGTCAAGCTCAGACGTATCCCCTTTTTCATTCATCTCAACAATGCACTTATGGGCATAGCTTTTTGCTGTGAGCTCGGAGACTTTTGATAAAGCCGAAACAACTGCGGAAACCTGTATCAATATATCGCCACAATCCCGTTCTTCTTCGATCATACGTTGAAGGCCACGAACTTGCCCCTCTATTCTCTTCAGGCGTTTTACCAGGTCTTCTTTAGAAATTTCCTCCATTTGAGCATTCTCCTTTCTCACTAATATCTAAAAGTGCTACCGCCGATGAATTCCCTCAATAACGATGTTCTAGGAATTTCTTCCATGGCGGTAATTGGTAAGAAATAATCAATAAATCTTAGCAACCGCTTGGCCTCTGCAAATTCCGGTTCTGAGTTGTCTATTTGCAAGAGTAGAGGTTCTGCAAACATTTTTAATACTGCCAATTCATATACAAGAGCTGAGTTAAACATCACATCAGCCTGCTCCTGAAATGGAAAGATGTATTTTTCTTCGCCGTTTCTGACATTCCCCCACATTTTTATTGTATCAAGAGCACTGTGTCCGCGGTATCGATAATCTCTGACGATTCTTCTCAGTAATCTGACATCCGTAGTGGGTATTCTGTTCATATCATCGAGGTTCATTTGCGTCAGTGCACTCACATATATCTTGAATTTTTTCTGAGAAGGCACTCCTCTACTGAGCTGTTCATTAAGACCGTGTATTCCCTCTACAATTATAGGCTGATCTTCGTTTATTTTTGTGGGTGTGCTCCTGAATCCGCCTTTGCCCGTTTTAAAATTAAAACTTGCCAGATGAACCTCTTTTCCTTCCATAAGCTGGTTCATCTGCTCGTTGAATAACTCGAGATTCAACGCCTCTATGGATTCGAAATCATAATTTCCGTTTTCATCCTTTGGTGTTTTTTCCCTATCTACAAAATAGTCATCAAGGGAGATTTGTATAGGGCGAAATCCGAGAACCTTCAAATGGAGCATCAGCCTTTTAGAAAAAGTGGTCTTTCCAGAGCTTGAAGGTCCAGCAATGAGAATCAATCTTGTCCCTTCCCTTTTTGCGATTTCATCGGCAATATTGGCAATCTTCTTTTCGTGAAGGGCCTCGGCAATTCTTATCAATTCGGCTGTTTCACTGTCTCCGGAAGCGATAATGCTATTCAACTCACCCACGGTTTTTACTCCAAGTATTCTTCCCCAATTTTCGTGTTCCATAAACACATTAGCGAGCTTTGGACGGTCTAAAAAATCCGGGACTTCCGTTGGTGAGCTGTTGGTTGGAAGATTGAGAATGAAATACCTGTTTTTGTAGGGCAGCAATTTGAACCATCTGAGGTCACCTGTTGAAGTTGGCATGTAACCATAGTAGTAGTTGAAATATTCCCCGCAGCGATAGATATTAACAGTGCTTTTCTTTCTGTATTTAAAAAGAATGGCTTTTTCGCGCTGGTTATCTTCCAAAAAGAGTTTTATTGCATCGAACTTGTTTATGGTTTCTTTGATAAAGGGAAGATTCAATTCAATGATTTTTTGCATTTCGGATTCAATTGCCCCCAAATCCAGATTTCCTTTTTTTAGATCTGGAACTTCGCATACAAGACCCGATCCAAGTGAATGGTGAACATAGAGCTTTACTTTTCCATATAACTGTCTTACTGCCATAAAAAGAACAAAGAGAATTCCTCTTGTATATATTCGCAAGCCATCTCTGTCTCTCAAATCAACGAATTCTATTTCGACATCTTGATATATTTTTTTGATCAATTCGGCAACAGAATTGTTTAACCTTGCTGCCATAATCGGTGATACGAATCTATCCCGATAGAATTTCGCAATTTCAGCTAGTGTAATTCCTTCAGGGAAAAACTCTTCCTCATTGAGTTTTTTTACCTTAACCTTGATTTGCTTCATGGTTTCATACCCCCTGCATTCTTGACACCTAAAAAGGGTGGTGTTAGAATCTTTATGTACTACGTTGGGGCGTAGCCAAGCTGGTAAGGCATCAGATTTTGGCTCTGAGATTCGGAGGTTCGAGTCCTCCCGCCCCAGCCAGAACTAAAACGGGGTGGCCAAGCCACCCCGTTTGCTTATTCAGTGGCTTCAGGAGTAGGCGATGCCGGCGGTGTTTTTAACAACCCTTCAATAGCTGAAATCCTTGAGACGATATTTTCATCGCCTGGCATCAATTTATCCAACTCTTCAAGATAGTGTTTTTCACTCATAAGGTAAATCTGATATACAGGTGAATCCGTTGAGATATTCGCTAGTCTTTCGTAGGCATCTACAAGCAAAAAGAGTGCATTAACTTTCAAATCTGTGGCTACGTCTGTGGGACTTATGATTTTCTGGTTAAGCTCCTGCTCAATACTCTGAAGCGGGTAATCAATAAGGAAGCTTCTGGCGTTATCTCCAAAATACTGTTTGTAATAATTGACATAACTTTCCAGTGTTGAGGAGTCGCTAAGCAGTGGTTTTAAATTTTGATTGTATTTAAGTTCGTTGTATCTATAAATAATCTCAGGATTTGCGTTATCAACTTTATATGCGTATTCGACTACTTTGCTTGAATATGGAATGCTTTCATAGAGGAACTTGACAACGCGTGTGAATTTAGTATTCAAATTATCTTTCTCTGCTTCGAGTTTAGAGAGCATTTCTTCAACAGCGGACTTTTCTGTTAAACCCAGTTCTGTTTCATAATCTTTTAGCTTTTTTGCATCTGAATACAGGTTTTTCGCCTCGGTATCTGTACTGTCATTCAACTCATCTATTTTGCTCTGTATATCCTCGGCAGAGAGGGAGATTACAGTTGCTGGTAGGCTTTCATATAATTTCTCCATATCCTTCAGTTTGAAAATCTCAGAATCAAGATTGTCCAATTTTTCGTCTGCGAGTTGCGTATAGAGAGCTGGAGAAAGGAAGCTACTCGAGATTATTATATTTCCTTCAGAATCAAAAAGGGTGCTTTCAAGCTTTTCAAAGAAAGCTGTTTTTGCTTCTTCGCTATCAGCTTTTTTGTATTCTTCGTAAAGCTTGAGGTCTGGCTCGTTGATAACATAGCCTAAGGCTTCCCTGGTCTTGTACTCTTTTAGCCAGTTGGTGAACTCCTGGTTCTGGTAATCGCTTTTTACCTGATCATAAACAGAACTCTTCACTAGCTCATCGTAGGTATCGAAAGTCGTTTTGGTGGCCACTTCTATGAGGTGATATCCGTATTCCGATTTCACCGGACCCACGATAACTCCTGGCGTTGCACTGAAAGCAGCTTGTTCAAATTCAGGAACCATTTGCCCGTGCCCAAAACTTCCAAGACTTCCTCCAAGGGCCGCCGATTGTGTATCTATGGAGAACTCACTGGCCGCTTCAGAGAAGGAAATTTTACCGCTTTCGATCATATTTTTTATTTCCGTTGCGCTGGCTTCAGAGTCAACGAGTATATGGCTCGCATCAACTTTTTCATATTTGTCTTTTATTTCATCTTTGTTTTCGTCGAAATACTGCTTCACATCGTTATCAATGTTTGGGAAAACATCTTGTATGATTTTTGCCCTTAACAAATCATTTACAACGTATTTTTCAACCAGCTTCCTGAAGGCATCTATGGAACCATAAAGTTGCTCTATTTGAAGTTTGTATTGCTCATCGGAAGCGTATTGGTTTACAATTTCGTCTACTTTGGCATTTAACTCTTCATTCGTGGGATATATTCCCTTATTCAGAGCATAGTAACTTAGTATCTTCTGATCCACGAGGTTCATGAGGATACTATACCTGTAATCTATCTCGCTTGGGCGCTGTGAATCGCCAAAATATGGGTCAAGTACAATACCCTGCTTTTTCAGGCTGTTTAGAGAGTCCTGAACATCGCCTGAAAACTCTGTGTAAGTGATCCAATATCTTTCATCATCAAGAGGTGATCCAGCTTTTGTCAGGTAAGCCACTGTATCCTCGATCTTGATGTTTGCATTTGTAGAGTTTGGCCTAGCCTTTCCACCTGATGACATGAAAGTGGCTACTGACCACCATATAACACCCGCCGCGAAAAGTACAGCGATTGCCCAGATAACTGGGACTTGGATTTTTCTGAGCCAATGTCTTCTGTGCATCAATTCTCCCTCCACTCACCGTGATATCTACTATATCA
>NZ_CEYIHJ010000010.1:6105-13646 GCF_982836095.1 Kosmotoga sp. | reverse complement strand
TAAGGGGAGGCATACAGCCACCTCCCCCTGACAATATTAAATTATATCACAGCTAAAGCTAAAAAAATCAAAGTGTTTGACTTGTATTACAAAAATCTGCCGGTTAATATCCAACAATATTTTCATACAATCAACCAGTTAGCCCGCATATATTCTGTAATCAATATCTTTGAATATTCCATCTACCCACTCCAATGTCTCCAATTCTTTTGGGTCAAGACTATTGCTGTGGAGTTTTTCGAACAGGTCGTTGAACCTTTTGATGTGCGTTTTTGTCCTGTTTGCCGCATATTCTACTGTGGTTCCTGTTGTTATAATGAAAGCCCAGTCGCTGGATTGAGCTAAAAGCAACTCCCGTGCCATTTGGTTCAGGGCTCTGATCTTCAATGTGTCTTTTTCTTTGTAGTATTCTCTTGCCAGTTTGATCATCTTCTCTATCATTTCATCAAGATGACGGTAAATCCAATCGTTTTTCCCGTTCAACCATACTTCGTTATAGCCGTTGGCGCCCCAGGTAGAGGCAGCCGGGGTGACTTCTTGTACTATGTCAATAGCATTGATCACCTCGGGTGGTGTTGCGGGATTTAGCTCCTTTATATCAACAATGGCTCTGAAAAATTCCTCAATGAAATATGGTCCTTCAAACCACCAGTGACCATAGAGTTCCGCATCAAAAGGTGCAACAATAACTGGTTCTATTCCTCCAAGGGTTTCAAAAAGCCTTTGTACCTGTTCCTTCTTTTTCATGGCAAAGTCATGTGCATGCTCCTTTACTGCCTGCATAGCTTCGTCAATATCGTAATAATCCTTTTGGTTTAGACTCACTTTCTTAGATGTTATCTTGTGGTACTTGATTCCTGTGTTGTGCCTTTCACCACTTGGGTCAACATACGGTGCAACATACCAGTCTTCGCGATCAAAGCCAACATCTCTGTAAAATTCTCTGTATCGGCTATCGCCGGGATATCCAATTTCGGCGCTCCAAACCTGCTGGCTGGATTCAGGATCTCTCGCAAAGGCGAAAACACCTGAAGGAGTAATCACAGGCCTATATACCCCATATCTTGCAGCTGGATCGGAAAACCATAAAGCGTGTGAATCTACAAAGAAGAAAGAAAGATCGTGTTTTCTCAAAAACTCATCTACTCCGGGGGTGTAACCGCATTCAGCGAGCCAAATCCCTTTTGGCAAGATTCCTGTATGACTTCGATATGTCTCGATACCTATCTTAATCTGCGCATTAACCGCTTCCGGGTATCTTGCCATCAAGGGCAAAAAGCCGTGTGTCGCATTGCATGTAATTATTTCAAGATTTCCACTGCGTTGGAATTCCATAAAAGCCGAAACAATATCTCCATTTATCGATTCGTATAATTCCTTCAGTGCTTTAAAGTCATCAAGATAGAATTTCGCCATTTTGTGCTTTTTGGGATGTTCTGCGGCAGTCCTCTTTACTTCCTTTTCTGAGAGTTCAATGAGCTTGGTGAGATGGGAGAGATATTTTCTTTTCAAATCAGGGTTAGAAAGCATTTCCATAAGTGGTGGGGTAATACTCATGGTGACTTTAAAGGGGATATGGTCCGACTTTAACCTCTTGAAAACCCTCAATAAAGGCAGATAAGTTTCATTTATGGCTTCAAAGAGCCATTTTTCTTCCATGAATTCAGAAAAATCCGGGTGGTTGATATAAGGTAAATGGGCATGAAGTGTAAGGACAAAATATCCATTACTCATGCATAGCACCACCACTCATATGAGTTTCCAAATATTTCACAAATTCTTCCGATGAAGGATTCATAAAACTGGTAGTAAGTGTACCGATGTTCTTTTCAGAAAAATGTTTTTCACCATTGCCTACAACAATTACCTTTGCTTTTCGTGTAGAGAGATCAATCCATTTTTCCCTTTCAGTAAATTTTGGATGATCAGAGGGTGTCCTCACAAGATTGGAGCGGAACAAAGGAAAGAATTTACCTGATTCATAGTAACCTATTTCAGCCAGATAATCGGCATCTGAAAAATCAACTTCGAAATACCAATTTCCTTCACAAGCTGAGATACGCATTTCCTTTATTCTATGAGCGTTGTTGCCATCAAAAATGATGTTTGTAACATCGTAGAGTCTCAATGTAGCTTCACTTGCAAGAAGCTTTTGTCTCGAGTTAGAGGAAAAATCCCAATATGCATGAATCCATCGTGGATTTACAGGAAGGAGAACAAGACGGTCTTTTCCATAACTGCTGGGAAGATCAAAGTCCATTGGTAGTGAAGGATGAAGCCGTTCTTCACCATTATGCTGTGATGAGGTAACAGACGAAGTAATTTCTAACGTTTCCAGCTCTTTTTTTAGTAGCTTCAATAAATCGCGCTTTTTCATAGTGCGTTTGATCCTCAATCCCAGCATTTTAGCGAACTTTCTTATTTCCTGAATACTGGGCGAGGAATCGAGAAACTCTTTTAGTTTGCTTTGGTCCATAATAATCCCTCCCATGCCAAGCTATTACAAGCTATATTATATAATATCATAGCATGAGAGGTGATTACAAGTGGATATATGCGAAAATCGACCATTATTTTTGATTTTCTTTATGAGACAACCTTAAATCCTATAATTCCATTAATTTTTCCTCGACAAAGCTCGCCATAAAATCGCCATCTACTTTGAACTGAGAACCCGTATCCAGAACTTTTACTGTGGCAAGGTTTTTCTCGATCTCTTCTTCTCCGATAATAACAACTATTTTTGTCCCTATTCTTGAGGCATGTTTTAATCTGTTTCTGAGGTTGCGTTCCATTACATCTACGAAAACGGAGATATTCCTCTTCCTGAGACGTCTCGCATATTCAAAAGCAAGGGTAAAAGCATTTTCTAACATAGGCAAAACGGCAACAGAAGCGATTTCTTCTGTCTCAGGTTTGATACCCATACTTCTCAGCACCATTATTATTCTTTCAATCCCCGCTGCGAAACCAACAGCCGGGATAGCTTTCCCGCCAATATATTCAACGAGGCCGTCGTAACGTCCACCACCGATTATCTGGTTTTGACTCCCCAACGATTCGGCCCTTATTTCAAATGCCGTTTTTGTATAGTAGTCAAGCCCTCTGACTAATCTGGAATCTATCTCAAAATCTATGTTATTTGCCTTCAGTAATTCTTGAAGTTCGTTAAAGTGCTTTGAACATTCATCGCAGAGATATGAATGGATGGATGGTGCTTTAGCGGCCACTTCGCTATCAACCTTGCAGTCGAGAAGGCGCATTATGTTGGTATCATAACGTCTTTTACAGTCTGTACAAAGCCCGTCGATTTTATCAGCATAAAAATCTCTGAGAGCTTGCTTGTAATTCGGGCGACATTTTTCGCATCCTACCGTGTTTATGTAGAGTTTCGCATCATCTATTTTCAACCTTTTCAGAAGGCTCATGGCAAATTCTATTACCTCATAATCTGCTGTGGGATGTGAAGAACCGAGAGTTTCTATACCAATTTGATGAAATTGCCTTAGCCTGCCAGCTTGGGGTCTTTCATACCTGAACATTGGTCCCATGTAATAGAGTTTCATAGGAGCGCCAAGATTTATAAAACCGTTTTCTACAAAAGCCCTTGCTATACTTGCAGTACCCTCTGGCCTGAGAGTTATGGATCTCCCGCCTTTGTCTTCAAAAGTGTACATCTCTTTTTGTACAACATCTGTGGATTCACCTACGCTACGCTTGAAAAGCTCTGTTGCTTCGAAAATAGGTGTTCTAACCTCTTGAAAGGCGTATAGTCTGGTGACTTCTCTTACAGCACTTTCAACATAATGCCAATATTTCATCTCCTCCAAATAAATATCCTGAGTTCCTTTTATCCTCTTAATCATGTGCTTCCCTTCAGCTTTCTTTGACTTCTTTCTGTTGTGAGCGCGAGCTTTGCATCTTTTATCATTTTTGTGATTCCATACACTATTACCAGAAATTCCAGGCGCCCCAGAAACATCCCCACAGTTTCGGCCCAAATTATACCAAGTGGAGCATCAGGACGGGTTATACCCACTGAAAGCCCAACTGTACTCAAAGCTGACGCGTACTCAAAGGCGGAGTCAGCAAGAGAGTATCCGTAAAAAGAAATTACCGCTGTACCAACTCCAAACGTCAGGAAGTACAAAGAAAATATTATCAAAATTTCTTTAACAAGGTTAGAATCTATGTATCTCTTGTTCTCTCCCTTCCAGATTTCTGTTCTTACCACAGCGCTTCTGGGGAGGAAGAATTCTTTTATCTCCACTCCGATTAGTTTTATAAGGGCGTACAATCTGTATTGTTTGAGACCACCGGAGGTTGAGTCCATGTCGCCCCCGAAGATCATTAATAGGGTCAACAGGTACAGACCGGCAAAAAAACCTCTTTGGCTCCAGCTGGTGAAGTCAACCGTTGAAAAACCTGTGCCGGTAAGGGCAGACACAGCTTGAAAAGTAGCATGCCTAAAAGATTCCGAAGCATGGCTAAAAAGGTATCCAAAGGTTGAACCCATTAGCAAAGGAGTAAAGAGAAGGACGGTGATTCCCATTAATTTAGGTTCTCCGTTTTTTGACAAGGCCTTGAAATTTCCTTTCCAGAGTGCATAGTGAATTCCAAATCCAGTAGTTCCCAAAAACATGAGGATTATAATTACCATCTCTATTGGCACGCTGTTGAATTCGCCAATTGATCCTGCTCTTGTAGAGAATCCACCTGTTGCCAACCCGGTGAGGGAATGGTTAAAAGCATCAAACCAGCCCATTCCTACGATTCTAAGTGCGATTACTCCGGCTATCGCGTAGCTGAAATAAATAATTAGTATTCGCCGAACGGAACTCTTGACATTCGGCACAAGATTGTCAACCCTACCTTCAGCGTGGTAGAGTCCAAAACCACCTGGCCCTACGATAGCTGACATCATGATAATCGCAAAGCCTGCACCGCCAAAAAACTGCATCAAGCTTCGCCATACAAGGAATATCTTTGGAATTTTCGTCACATCTACCAACGTGAGTCCTGTTGTTGTCCAGCCACTGGTGGATTCAAATACAGCCTGTGAGAAGTCAAGAATACCTGCAAAAATAAAAGGCAAAGCGGAAAAAATTATTCCGAAAACCCAGGCAAAGACAACAATGATCGCTCCTTCTTGAACAGAAATGGGTGTCCCTGGTTTCACCTTTAGCCAATACTTAAAAGCAAAGCCAAAAGCCAAACTCACAAGAGCGGAGGCCAAAAAGAAGAGACTGTCACCCCATTCCTCGGGATACCAGAAACAAAACAAAACCGGGATCATTAGTATAAGAGGAAAGTATATGAACAAATTGCCAATATAGCCAAAAACAATTTGATAACGCTTTTTCAGACTGTGGATATACATTTACACCTCTCCCAGCAACGATTCGAAAACGGAGGACTGAACAGTAGGTTTGCTGAGAACAATTAATTTGTCGCCACTTTTGATTATGGTATCCCCACGGGGGATAATCGCTTCCCCAGCTCTAATAATGGCCCCTATAACACTTTCTCGTGGAATTGCAAGTTCCATAACCCTTTTACCTACAGCAGGTGATTGTTCCTCCATTTCGATCTGAAAAACAGCTATCTGTTCAAATGATGGAATGAGGTTGGTAATTTGTTCTTTGAAAATCCTCTCTTCAATTGCCTGGGCGAGTATATTAGTGGGACTTACAGTGGTTCCAATTCCCAGTTTTTTGAAAGCCGCTTCGTTGTCAGGGTCATTGATCAAAGCAAGGGGATTTTCAATGCCGAAAACCCTCTTAGCGATTAAACTCGCCACCAGATTATCCTGATCATTTGGTGTAAGTGCCACAAAAAGATCCTTTGATGTTATTTCAAGTTGTTCAAGGACATGCCTTTTACTTCCATCTCCTGTGATAATAATAGCCTTTTTTAGCCTTTTTGCCAGTCCTTCATTGAGCTTTTCGTCTTTATTAACGAGCACTACTTGATAACCTTTATTCAATAGCCTTCTGGCTAAGTGATAAGCTATATTCCTTCCACCGATTAAGAAAACTTTCAACCTTCATCACCACCAATGAACCCCAGAGTGTTCTGTATTTCTTTGACAGCTAAAAGGGTGGGGCAGATGATTTCTACGCCGAATTCCGAAAACATGTCTATGTTGTTAGGATCGTAAACACGTGCTATAACTCGCGGAACTTCAAAATACTCCTTAGAAATCAACGCAGTCATTATATTGGTGTTGTCGTCCGGGGTTAATGCAAGCACCACGTCGGCTTTTTCAACCTTTGCGGTCTCAAGAGTATCTAACTCTGTCGCATCTCCTATGATTGTAAAGCCTGTGAATTCAAAAGATAGGGAAGAAAAAGCTTCTTCTCTTCTATCCACGACAACTACGCTATTACCCTTCGAAGACAGCCAGTTCGCAATACCAGAGCCAAGCCTACCACACCCAAAAATCACTATGTATAATCCTTTGCTTTTTTTCTTATTGAGAACTGGCATGGTCAATTTTCATCTCCTGAATCGATTTTGATGAGAAGTTCCCTTGCTTCTTTATAATCCGGGTCAAGGGCAAGCGCAGCCTTCAAATGTCGTTTAGCCAATTCTTTATTCCAGGAAAAGGCAAGCAGTGCGAAAAGGTAGTGGGGCACAGGAGAATTTGGAAAATTCGCGAAAAGCCTTGAAACGAGTTTACTGGCCTGAAGATTTTTCCCCGCTTCTACGAAAGAAATCACTTCCTTCTTTTTCTTCAAAAGGGTATCGGTGCTCATATAACATTTCTCGAAACTTTCGATAATCTCTGTTGGAGTAAAAGGCTTTGTGATAAAATCACAGATTCCATGCTTAAATGCTTCGATGATCGCTTCTGCTATGGTTATTTCAGAAACGACTACAATAGGGAAAGAATACAATCTTTCTTCTACTATTTTGATGAGTTCAAGTCCATTCATTTCTGGTAATCCAAGGTCTGTAAAAAGTAAATCAGGTGGTTCCTTTTCTATTACCTTTAGTCCTTCCTCAGCTGTTGCAAAGGTTGTCACTTCATGCTTTTGCTCTTCCATAATCATTTTGATTAGGCGCCTGATACTCGATTCATCATCTATCACGTATATTTTTGCCATGGTTTCACCTCCATAGACACAAAAATATTACCACAATCATAGGCTCCAATATAAAATATGAATCGCACGATTTCAAATACTACCAGTATAAGGCGGTTTTAGTTGTAAGCTTTCTTGACATAATCATTAACGAAAGAAGCGATCAATCCGGAGATTACAAGTGGAAAGTTTACAGATTGCAGATTTATGTTGCAATAACCCTCGATTTTCCCGTTTAGCCAGAAAGCGAGAACAAAGAGGATTTGAAACAAAGCAAGAAGGTAAGAAAAATAACTTCCAATAAGGAGATGAGCCTTCCTCCTTTTTGGGTAATCACGACTTTCGAGCAAGCCATAAAAATAAACCAAGGCGTTTATAAAAATTATCACACCAACCAGTAAAAAGAGCCAATTTCTTTTCATGGTCCCTCCTTCCAGAAAAAATCGATAAGCA
>NZ_CEYIHJ010000010.1:4666-6095 GCF_982836095.1 Kosmotoga sp. | reverse complement strand
ATTAATCGCTATGAAACTCATAAGCGTTGCAAAGAGGGTTAAAAGAATGGTTACAAGACGAGTGCTCATAAAAAAGCCCCTCCAATTAACCTCGTTATAAGAGCTAAAAGATAAGCTATTCCCAGCCCATATAGAACAGTTATCCATACATATTTCCAGCTTCCAGATTCGTTTTTTATAGCTGCTATCGTGGCAAAACACGGGAAGTACAATAGCACAAAAATGAGAAAGCCAAAAGCGACTGGAGGAGTTATCTGAGACGCCAGCGTCGCTAATCCGGGATTACCCGGTAGCGATGATGCCCCGTAAAGCGTTGAGAGGCTTGAGACAATGACTTCCTTGGCTGCACCGCCAAAAATGAGAGCAGTTACCATCTGCCAGGTAAAACCAAGAGGCCTGAACAAAGGTTCGAGACTCTTACCAAGAATCGACGCAAAGCTAGTGAGAATATTCCCTGTTGGGAAATATGAAAGTACCCAGATCACAATAGAAGCAGCGAGAATTATCGTACCGGCTTTTTCGAGAAAGTGCTTTCCGCGATTCCAGGTATACAACATCAATGACCTGATTGTGGGTTTCCTATATCTGGGTAACTCCATGATCATTGGGGAAGGCTTCCCTTTGAAAAGCAGTTTGTTGAATAAAAGTGCTGAGGCAAAAGTAAAAAGCACACTAAACACATACAGCGAAAAGATGGCAAGGCCCGCAGCTTTTCCAAAAAAAACGCTGGATATCATGATATATACCGGTAATCTTGCACTACAACTGATAAAGGGAGAAACCAGTATTGTCACAATCCGCTCTTGAGGTTCAGAAATTGTTCTGGTTGACATGATAGAAGAAACGTTGCAACCAAAGCCAAGCAACATCGACATGAAAGATCTGCCGCTTAGCTTCATAGAATACATGACCCTGTCAATTACAAAGGCTGCTCTCGGCAGGTAACCGGTTTCTTCGAGAATTCCAAGAGACAAAAAGAGGATAAAGATGCTTGGCACGAAGGTAATAACAGCCCCAACCCCTCCTATAACCCCATCAGATAGCAAAGAAGCTAACCAGGGTATGGGAACAGATTTATCCACAAAAGCTCCCAAAGCATTAAAGCCCATTTCAATGAGCGTGGTGAATGGTTCTGCAAAGCTGTATGTCACCTGGAAAACAAGGTACATGATGGCAAAAAAAACGAGAATGCCAAGGTATTTATGTGTAACCACATGGTCTATGGCGGTATTTAGATCCCAGTAATGCTTCTCTGAATCTCTGTAAGAATCTTTCAGCAGCTCTTTGATAAATTCGTATCTGGAATTTGCTATATCGGCTGAGTAATCAGCACCAGGGTCTATACCAGTTAATTTCAAAACTTCCTCGTCCCTTTCGAGCAACTTTATCGAAAGCCAGCGTGTATCGAAGTTTTCTAACTCTTTTTTAA
>NZ_CEYIHJ010000010.1:0-4656 GCF_982836095.1 Kosmotoga sp. | reverse complement strand
GAAGATAATTTTGAAATAAGCTTTTCAATACGATCTGGAAAAAGATAATGTACGTGGATGCCAGAACGACTTATCTTCAACATGGCTTCTTTTAAATTTTCTATTCCCTCACCTGTAAAAGCTGAAGTCAAAACTACGGGAATGCCTAAATGCTTGCTTAGCTCTTTGCTGTCAATCTTTATTCCCGCTTTTTTTGCTTCATCTATTGAGTTGATGGCAAGGATTACGTTTCCCCTTAGCTCCAATACCTGCAATAGCAAATAAAGGCTTCTCTCTAAATTCATGGCATCAGTAACAACAACAACCAGATCGGGGGATTCATAGATGAGATAGTCTCTGGCAACCTTTTCATCTATACTCGTAGCTCCCAAAGTATATGTTCCCGGTAAGTCGATTATTCTAAAAGCCCTGTCTCCATAAAACATTGTGCCAACACGCTTTTCAATGGTAACTCCGGGCCAATTGGCAACATACTGTCTCGCTCCCGTAAGGGCATTAAAAAGGCTGGTTTTTCCCACATTTGGATTGCCAAGAAGAGCAACACTCGTGTATTTGGAAGGAACAACAGTCCCGATTTCTTCAGCTTTATTGTAACTGTGGCTATTACTCATTCGGCAATTCCTCCACCACTATCCTCATCGCTTGCCTATAAGGAATAAATACATCATTATTATTGATCCTGATATATTTGCCACGGGAAAGAGATTTGACAACTCTGATTCTGCTGCCTTTTGAAATACCAATAAATCTCATCTTTTCCAGAAACCTTCTTCCGCCCACCAGTGAATCGACAACATATTCCCCGGGAATAGCTAAATCCAGAGAAAAAAACCTTGACTCAATAACGATCTTGGAAGAGAGTTCTTCCCTCAAGCTGATTTCGCTACCCTTTATTAAGTAAACAACGGGGTCCCTTAACGGGGCCCTTCTGATGGTCTTAACACGTTGGCCTTTGATGAAACCCATGCCATACAATCTTTCCCTCAGTTCATGAGGGGCGTTTATTTCAACGATCGTTCCATCGACACCAACCGGAAGCTGTGAAAGCGTAATTTTCATTGGCACCACCTTATTGAGACACTTTCTCATTAGTGATATTTTAACACGGATTTTCACTTTTCATTGTTTCATGCAGCTTAATTACAAGATTGATTAAGAAAAACACCAAAAGCTCATTTGAGTACTTGCTTTCTACTGCCAATTCAGTCTATTTAAAATTTGAAGAAAATCTCCCTCAAAAATTTTTTTAAGATATTCTCGGCTTTTGTGCTTCTTTCATGGTTACGGGTCTATCTCCCATTGTTACAGTGCAAACCAAAGTTCTCAAAGCATTATATGAGCGCATTATCCATCTTCATTGCACCATCTGAGGAATCAACCACATAAGCTCTCGCTTCTTTTCCATATTCTTTATTGTATTTTTCCTTAACCTCTGCTGATATTTCCCCAACTTTGGCTTTCTCGCAAATGGCCAGAACTGAACCTCCAAAGCCGCCTCCTATCATTCGACAGCCTGTAACGCCATCGATCTCTTTCAGAGTATCTACGATGAAGTTCACTTCGTCGCAGCTCACTTCGTACTCTATTGCCAATGACTCGTGGCTTTGGTTTAATACCCTGCCTAGATTTTCGAAGTTTGAGTGTTTCAGGATATCCACCGCTTCCTTCACTCGTTCGTTTTCTGTAACCACATGCATCGCTCTCTTATAACTTATCTCGCTTACCTGAGACCTTTTCATAAACAGCTGCGAAAGGCTTAATTCGCGATAGCTGTTTACTCCGAATTCTTCGAGGGCCTTCTGCGCTTCTTCTCTCCTTTTGTTGTAACCTCCATCTGAAAGGCTATGTTTAACACCGGAATCTATAACAACAAAAGTATATTCTCCCGTATTCAAAGGTACATATTCATACTTCATGCTAACAGTATCAAGGAATAAGGCGTGGCCTTTTCTACCCATAACCGATGCAAATTGGTCCATAATGCCACATTGAACACCCACAAACTCATTTTCAGCCTTCTGGGATAAATTATATCTTTCTTCATCGGTAAGATTTAAGTTCAAAAAACCGTTCAAAGCTGTAATTACTGCTACTTCAAGAGCTGCGGAGCTTGATAAACCAGCGCCTTCAGGTACATTCGATTTTATCTCGAGCTTCAGCCCCGGAAAATTGACTCCCTTATCCTTTTTCAAAACATCAAAAATCCCCATCACATAATCTTTCCAGCTATCAGTCGCTGAAATGTTTTTAGAATCAAAAGTGAATTCTCCGAAACTTTCCGACTTTACATGAACCAAATCATCATGTGATTTTTCGATTCCCACTTGCACGTATTTGTCAATTGCTACTGGCAACACGAAACCCCCGTTGTAATCTGTATGTTCGCCAATGATATTCAATCTTCCCGGTGCAACATAGTACTTCATAGTTTACATATTCCCCCTTTCAGCTTTTTGCTTTTTGCATTAACAAGCATATCACTTTACTGTTTAAAGATAAAATCAAGATCCGGGACCTAAGTTACGAAAAACCGGGTACAGTGTCTCGGGGGGGTTTAGTTGTTAGGGTATAGATGTTTTTCTTCTCATTACTCGATACTCGAATCACGCAACTCGATTTCTCGGCTCCTTAACTCATAACTCATAATTCATCACTCATAACTCATAACTCGGTACTTTGGCTTTTTAGCTCTCGTAACTCGAATCACGTAACTCGGTACTTAATATCGTAATCACCCCCAAACAATTGTGGTAAATCAAAATCGTCTGACGTCCCAGTTCCCTGTGACGCCAGGCACTCAGACAATGAGTTACAAGCTAAAATCTGGTTTGTTTTCTTTTTCTTATCCAACTACTTTTTTGCCCAATAAATAGCACGGTGAGTGGTTTCGCTGACAGAATCACCTTTGTAGTTTCCGTATCTCTGCTCGATAGTAAATCCCACGTCAACTATCCATTGTTCCATCTGTTGTACTGTAGGCACGTGCTTAACGTATCTCTCTTCTTTGGAGAAGGTTTCGCCGGATTTTAATGTGAGTTCATACCTACGTGTGCCTGTGACTAATTGCTTTTGTGTATCATATTTTTCATTTGCAAGGATATAACGTCCATAAGTTCCCCAGCTATCAGTACCCTCAAAAATCACATGCTCTCCCGGTAGGCCAAAAAATCGTTCGGGATGAGCAAAGGCATTGTTATCCAGGTACATATACCCATCAGGTTTGAGTGCAGAATAAGCTTTCTGGATGAATTTTTGCTGGGTAGCCTTATAATCGTCATCGGATACGATATTAAGCAGGATGTTGCCTGCCAGGATCACGACATCATAGCCTTCTCCCCAGTTGGCTGTAACAGCGTCCGCCTGAACTATTGTGATGTTTTCTAATCCCTGAGTCTTTTCAAAGAGTTTTGCTAGCATCAGATTGTCCATATCCAATCCGGTCATCACATGCCCGGCTTTTGCCAATGGTACCAGGATACGGCCGCTACCACAGGCCACCTCAAAAATACGTTGTCTTGTGCGTGTGCCAAGCAGTTTGTTGATCATCTGAACATCTTCTGTCTCAGTTACTGTCTGTTCGTATAGATCCACTTTCCAGTGATCTAAATATTTATCGTACTGTTTGGCTCCCATGAATTACCTCCTTTTTTGTTTAATTGATGAGGTTCTTCTTTAATCCCGATTTCTTTCAATACTTTTATGCACCTTTCACGGTGCGGCCCTTCTTTTTTACGTCATGTAAGTATCTGTCTAGCGAATCGACATCTTTTAGGATTTCAACAAAAGGATTATCTGAGATAATTTCTTTTTGACTATGTTGAACTATTGCATTTACAATTAATTCTGTTTCTTTTTTGGTAATTTAAGGCAGACTTCCTCTGTGTGTAGAGTTATACGTCTCGATAATTTCATATACATATCTCTTTGCCGCTTCGGCATGGTTTTCACGTTTTTTTGTCTTTACTACGCCGATATCGTGAAGAGCCGCTGCAATTCCCGCTAATTCTGGATCTATTCCCCGTTTAAGCGCCAATATTTTTGCGATTTGTGAGCTAGTATATATGTGCATTACACTCCAACGAATCGGTAAATCCCGGTCTTCATCTGAAAGAGCCTTCATTTCTGAAAACAACATTGATAGAATCCTGTTCAGTCATCTCACTGATAGCCTCATCTCTAGATTGCTAATATCCTTCTCCATAAAAACCCTTCCTTGATCAAGATTTATTCTGAGCTAATCCTTTAAGCAAAACGACTCTATCTTCTACGATTTTTTTATGTTGTTCTTCTGTCCATGCTGGATTTTTATTCTTCCAGAACCTGTCACATGGAATTTCCGGGCATTCTCCACAGTGTTTTAGCCCTTTGTCAATTACACAACATTCATAAAAATCACAAACATCAAGCCCTACTTCATGCAACCAACAGGGTTTGCCTTCAATAGCGTGGCAGCCCTTACACTCCTTTCCGTAGATCCTGCAGTCACTGCAAATACACCCACATACCCCGACGACCTTTTCCATGCTATTCCTCCTCTTCGATAACTAGCAAAAGTTAATTCACCTTTTATAAGGATCTTTAACTTTTGCGTCAATAATATACCATTTTAAATTAGAAATTAGGGTGTCATAAAAAAAGGTGGGCCTCCCAAATTCC
>NZ_CEYIHJ010000009.1:24021-26741 GCF_982836095.1 Kosmotoga sp. | reverse complement strand
ACTTCAGATTTTTCAACTGTTTTTTCGACAGCTAATACTGGTCTAACGACATATAGCCCATCAACATAGAAAGATTCTTGAAGAGGAATCTTGCTATTATCTTCTTCTCTGAAGAAAGAAAGATATATTACATACTTGCCGTTCGCTTTCAGATCTTTCATTTTATCAGTGGAATCAAAAGTAATCCTGTTCCAACCAGATGTGATGGTGTTTGTGGAAAAGACTCCATCCACCCAGTTCCAGCCTTCAGTGAGATCAGCCATGCCGAGGAAGACTTTATTGGGCATAGACTTTGTACCATAAGGTATAAAGAGATTCATGGTTATCTTTTCAGCCTGTGCCCAATCTGCTATTTTTTCAGCCGGTATTTGTAAGGCCACTTTTGTTTCAGGAGCCTTTCCGGAGGGTTTTACTTCCATGGATGCGACACCCTGTGCTATATACCTTTTTGACAGGCTGAATATTGCTCCAGTGTTGTCGTTGCTGAAAGTAGCGATTTCTTCTTCAGTATCCATGCCCCAGATATAGGAGTTTTCCGTGAGTTCATCAGAATTCTCGACAACAAAAGCATCAACATAGAAAGCGTCGGCAAGGGGCATTTTCGTTCCTTCGGTTTCTTCGAAGAAAGAGAAATACAGTGCGTACTTCCCATCAGGTTTGATATTCTGCATGGGCTCGCTGAGTTTGTAAATCACGGTATTCCAACCATCTTTTATCACTGTCTCTGAAAACACTCCATCAACCCATGCCCAGCCGTCTTTTACATCAGCCATGCCAAGAAAGAATTTGTTTGGCTTTGTTTTTGCACTTGGATCAATGAATACGGATAGTTTGATTACATCCTTTCCTACCAATTTCTCAAGCGACTGGCCTTCAAGGGTTATAGCAATTTTCGTTTCAGGAGACTGTCCATTCGGTAATACTTTCACAGAGTACTTACCCATTACAGCGAGATTACTGCTTTGAAGAAATAGGGCTCCCGTGTTGTCGTTATTGAGATTGTTTGTAATATCGAGTGGATCCAACAACTCAACAGCGCCAAAGGCTGTCAGTGCCAGGAGTAGAAAAAGAAAGACGTTGAACTTTAGATACTTCATACGTACCCCTCCTTTTCAAATGTGAACTTCCACGTCCACGAATTTCTTATCGCTGGGATGCACAACGATGTTTCCATTTATCTTGTTTCCACAGACAAAGATCATCTTTTCCCCGGTGCGTTTTATAATAATGTTGTACTCCACTCCCCTGAACAAGCGCTTTACAGATACTTGATTCCAGTTTTCTGGAATCACGGGATTGATCTTCAAGCCTTCCCATGTTGGGATGATACCAAGCACGCCTTCTATACCGGCAATGAAATACCACGTCGCTGAACCCGTGTACCAGCTCCATCCTCCCCTCCCAAAGTAGGGGGAATCCGGGCCATCAACGTTACCGGGGGTAACATAGGGCTCCACCATGTATTTATCAGGCTCCAATCCTCTGTACACTGGCATGAAGCTTCTATAGATAGCATATGTCTCGGGGTCTCCCATTTTTGCGGCTGCAAGCACAGCCCATGTTCCGGCATGGGTGTAAAGCCCACCATTTTCACGCATACCAGGGGCATACCTTGTCAGATAGCCAATCTCCGGATCGGGAACAGAATACGCTGGATAAAAAAGAATGGGACCATATTTTCTGAAAAGAACACCTTTTGCAGACTCATAAGCGGTTTTTTTCCTGTCATCTGGCGCTATATCATTCAATATTGCCCAGGTTTGGGCATTTAAATAGATTTTTCCTTCCTGATTTCTTGAACTGCCAATGGGCTCTCCACTATCCTTATACGCCCTGAGATACCATTTCCCATCCCAACCATGCTCATTTATCGCTTCCTTCAGGGCTCTTGCCCGAATAGCGTATTTCTCTTTTCTATCGAAATCTTCCATAGCTTCATTTACAACTTCAAAATCCCTGAGTATTCCATAGAGAAAGTGCCCTACCCATATGCTTTCACCTTTTCCACCAGTTCCAACAGCATTCATACCATCGTTCCAATCACCGGTGCCAATAAGAGGCAAATTATGCTCCCCGAAACGGCTAAGCACATTATCTATCGCCCTGACACAGTGCTCATAGACAGTTCCATCACCGCCATCACAAAAGGGCACTTTCTCCCTTAAGAATTCAAAATCGCCTGTCTCTTTGAGGTACCTGACAGTTATAAAAGGTAACCACAAAAGATCATCAGAATAGCCGGAGATATTTCCCTCTTCGCTTATTGGGTGCCACCAATGATAAACAATTCCAGATGAAAATTGATGGCGCGCATGCAATTTTATCTGCTCTCGCGTGAACTCAGGATTGAGATAGAGGAAGATTTGACTATCTTGAAGCTGGTCTCTAAATCCATATGCCCCGCCGGTTTGATAATAAGCTGTTCTTCCCCACAGACGCCCGGAAACTGCTTGATATTTCAACCAAACGTTATTCATAATATTAAAAGCTCTATCGGGTGTTTCAACGCTGAATTTTCCCAAAAGCTCTTTCCAATACAATTGGATGCCTTCCAATTCTTTGTTTATTGCTTCTTCGGTGGTATATTTTTCAAGAATTTCATTCAGTGATTCATTTGCACTAACCGCTCCAAGAAGATAGACAATGGTCTTTTCCTCTCCAGGATTTAGAATGATTGCGTGCTTGAGAGAAGCGATAGGATCCTCCCAGTTACCAAAGGT
>NZ_CEYIHJ010000009.1:1154-24011 GCF_982836095.1 Kosmotoga sp. | reverse complement strand
TTACACTCCCAAAGGTGTTGTGAAGCTTATCTTCAATAACCGCTTTAGGTCTGTTTAGTTCACCATATTTACCGACGAAATTCTCTTTCGAGCCATCCTTGCTCTGTGGTGTTAAATTTGATGCAAAGAAAGCAGTGTATTCCCAATCCCTGTTCCAGTGTTGGCCTTTTTCATTCATCAGTTCCCAAAGCCTTTTGCGGGCGAGAATGCAATTTCTTGCTTCGTCATATTCAGTTTCAATGAAACTCCGATGAAATTCCCTGTGCCAGTCTGGAGCAGCTCCAAGGTTCCATTCAAGATATGTGAAAACTGAAAGTTTTCTTTCCACTTCACTATCATTCCTCAATGTAAGTGCCCAGATTTCAACCGGAGATTCTCTTGCAACGAATATTCTCAATCGCGAAGATATGTCGAAATATCGTGTCCTGAACTCTGAATATCCCAAACCATGTGAAAGTTCGAATTGTTGCGGTGTGGCACAGACAGGTTTCCATGTTGGAGACCAAAATTCGCCCGAAACAGCATCACGAATGTAGATGTATTTACCCCAATTATCCCTTATGAGATCCTGATTCCATCTGGTTATCCTGTTAAGGGAAGCGTGTGTCCGCCAGCTATATCCTGATCCGGTATTTGAGACCACAACTCCATAATCACCATTGGAAATGACATTTATCCATGGCCTGGGTGTCTTAGGGGTTTTTATTATGTATTCACATCCATCCTTTGAAAAGTATCCATAACCATTGTCAAACATGCCTAAGCCTCCCGTAAAAACATGATTCGTATGAAACCGGTTACATATCGCTAAAAACAATCATATCATTCAAAAATGCTCTTATAACAACCGCATGATTCCCTGATAATTACATTCGTATGCAGTTTAACTTTCATAGGAGTCCTGTGACTACCACCTGAAAGCCTATCCATGATTATTTTTGCCGCTGTTCTACCTATATCATACATGGGCTGTCTCACCGTGGTTAGAGCAGGGTTTATGTGTTCTGCCCAGGGTGCGTCATCAAAGCCAACAATAGCAGGCATCTCTGATAGAGAATACCCAAGTTGCTTTGCCCTGTGAATTATTCCAAGAGCCATTTCATCGTTTGAGGCGAAAATCGCTTCAGGCTTGGCTGAAAAGATAGATTGCGCTACCATTTCTGCCCCTTCTCTGGTGAAGTTGCCACAAAACACAAGACTTTCATCGTATTGTATTCCCCATTCAGTAAGCGTCTTTCTATATCCCTTGAACCTCTCGAGGGCATGATAGCTGTCAAGTGGCCCTCTGACAAAGACTATTTTTTTGAACCCATGAGCTTCTAAAAGGTGAAGCATCATAAGGCGGCTACCGGTTACATTGTCAGCTGAAACACTATCTATCGGAATTTTGAGATACTCTCTTCCCAAATACACAC
This sequence comes from Kosmotoga sp., assembly GCF_982836095.1. NCBI lineage: Bacteria > Thermotogati > Thermotogota > Thermotogae > Kosmotogales > Kosmotogaceae > Kosmotoga > Kosmotoga sp. Next base: position 22,596 of record NZ_CEYIHJ010000009.1, on the reverse strand, counting down.
AGGGTTTCTTCGCCTTTGCCATCTGTTGGACAAAAGCCTCATCAGCTTCAGGATCAAATATGATAAGCCCATCCACACGTTTTTCCTCGAGCAATGAGCGATATTTTCTACGGATTTCATTTTTGTCCCTTGAAGCCTCAAAGGTCATAAGAAGCATATAATAACCATCAATAGAGAGAATATCTTCAATACCGCGGATTACCTCCATATAAAAGGGACCGGATGTCGAGGGAAGCACAAGTCCAATAGTCCTTGTCATGCTTTTGCTCAGGTTAACGGCTCGCGCATCAGGAACGAAGTTAAATTCTCTAACGATTTTCATGACTTTCTCCCGGGTATTTTCGGCAACATACCCGCTGTTGTTCAAAACCCTTGAAACCGTGGCTTTGGAAACACCCGCAAGTTCTGCTATTTTTGCGATCGTTATTCTCAAATAATTCACCTCGTGTGGAACCGGTTACACATCAAATAATAACACCCTTAAACCTGTATGCCAAATCTGTTTTTCACCTATGAAAAGAGATTACCGACTTTTAGGGAAGAATAAGTCACATTAGATAAAAAAACGGGGAAATTCCCCGTTATAGTTTTGAGTTTTGATAATCTTTAGCCTTTTAAATATGACTCAATGAGTTTTATTGTATTCTCGAGTCCTTTGTAATGCGTCCTTTCATATCCATGAGAGGCTTCTACTCCAGGACCTATGAGCCCAAAGACAACGTCATATCCAGCTCTCAATGAAGCTTCTACATCTGATCCATAGAAAGGGTATATATCGACAGAATAATCGACTCCTGCTTCTTTAGCCTTTTTTATCAATTTTTTCACAAGCCTGCTGTCATAGGGACCTCCTGAATCTTTGGCACATATTGAGACCACATATTCATCTGTACCGAGCGTATCACCTACTGCCCCCATATCGACAGATATAATCTCTGTTGAATCTGCTGGAATGCCGCTGGAGGCACCATGCCCCACTTCTTCGTAATTTGAAAAGAAAAGATATGTTTTTCTTGAAAGCTTCAACTTGCCTTCGCTGACATCTTTAGCCACTGCCAAAAGGACAGCCACACTAGCCTTATCGTCCAGATGCCTTGTTTTTATGAAACCGCTCTTCGTAACCACGACTCTTGGATCAAATGAAATGAAATCGCCCGCTTCTATACCGAGTTTTTCAAGGTCTTCACGGGTTTTCACTATCTCATCCAACCGAACTTCCATGTTTGCAGGCTTTCTTTCGATTTTTCTTGCGTTTTCAAACACATGGACAGAAGGTGCTACGGTTTGAATAGTTCCTGTATACACCTTGCCATTTTTGGTATGTATTTCGCAGTTTTCACCTTCAACGCTGTTCATCATGTAACCACCTATGGGGGTTATTTCCAGGCGACCATTTGGTTTGAGGGATTTCACCATTGCACCCAACGTATCCACATGAGCTGCGAAGGTAACAGGGCTTCCCTCACCACCAATGCAAACATAACACGCTCCCTTATTGGTATATTGAGGTTCAAAACTCATTCGTAAAAGCTCTTTGCCAATGTATTCAATGGCTTTTTCAGTGAAGCCGGATGGGCTTGGAATCTTTACCAAATCCACAAGTTTTTCAACGACATATTCCCTTTCGTAGTTCATGTACTCACCCCTTTACAAAAAACTGACAACTCTATTTGAAGTATATCAGTTATTTTCTTCTCATATATTTGGGCTCTTTGGATATATTTTCATGATAAGTTCTAAAAAGCTGATAAAATAAAACTATGGCACGAAAAATATCCGTTTTTCTCATTATTTCGTACTTTATTTTCCTTTTGTTTTTGTATTTCATACCTCTGAACCTTTCAGGCAATGGCCGTAATTCAGATAAACTCGTTCATTTTTTCATCTTTGCCTGCGGGGGATTACTGCTTATTGCCCTTAAACATTCCGGCAACAAAAAAATGTTTGTTCTCTTTGGTACTGCGGTTTTTCTCTCTGCTTTTGCTCTTGAGCCAATACAAGGGCTTCTAAAATACAGAGTATGTGATATCATGGACGCTTTCGCAAATTTCATTGGGTTAGGGACTGTATTGCTTGGATATCAATTTCTTAAAGTCGCAAAACGCTTTATTGTCTTTTCATTGCTTATGTTGATGCCTTTTTATCTCTTTTTTTCTTTTAGCCAGCTACATGGAACATTCAAAGAAAGTTTTGGAACCCCTTTGCATCTTTTTCTCGATTTGTTGCTATATTTCTCCATAACATACTTAGCGCTGATTGTTGGCATGATACATAAAATCAAGGCTGTTTTCTGGGTTTTCGCCATACAAATACTGGTGCTTCCCCTTCTCATAAATCAACTACCCTTTAATACGGAATACTCAGCTCTATACCCCATATTCTCTTATTCTGGAACCGTAGCTGCTGCTATTTTATTCTTCTTGTTGAAAGGCCGAAAAGAGCAGAATTAGACATTCTTCTGCAATGGCGTTTAGTATTTGGCTGTTCTTATGATATAATGTGACCGTTAGGTCATATGACCAATCGGTCATCGGGGAGGTGAACGAGTGCCTAAGAAAACCTTTTTTAATCTACCTCAAGAAAAACGGGAGAGAATCATAAAAAGCGCTTTAAACATATTTTCTTCAAAGCCTTATCACACAATTAGCGTGAATCAGCTTATTAAGGCAGCACGTATTCCAAAAGGGAGCTTTTATCAGTATTTCAAAGACAAGAAAGACCTTTTCCGCTATCTCATTCAACTCATCTATGCTGACAAAGTTAAAAGGCTTCGAAAAGTATTAAACGATTCCTACAATCTTTTTGACGTCCTTAGGATTATGACTCGCGAAGCAATAGAATTTGCAAAAGAAAATCCGACGTACACGGCCATCGCGAACAGGCTTATGACAGATCCCGAATTGAAAAAGGAAATCATTGCTGATTTCTTACCAGATGGCAATGGATTCATGGAAGAACTCGTGCTTCGTAGCTATGAAAGCGGTGAGCTTAAAACAGAACTCGAGCCAGAAGTGCTTGCGCGTATAATTATGTCTATTTTTCAGGTGATGGGAGATTACATATATGAAAAATCAGGAAATCTCAGCGCAAAGAAATCCGAGGAACTATTTATTCACGTAATTAACCTACTGGAACACGGTTTGAAAGGATGTGAAGAAAATGATTGAGGTTGAAAATCTTTTTTATTCTTACACACATGATGAAAACTATGCAGTTGAAGGAATAAGCTTTGAAATCGACGAAGGGGAAATCTTTGGATTTTTGGGCCCTAATGGCGCAGGAAAATCCACCACTCAGAAAATCCTAACCGGATTGCTTCCCATACAAAAGGGAAAAGCGATAGTAGCAGGTGAAGACATTACAAAGGTCTCAGGAAGCTTTTACAACATGATAGGAGTTTCCTTTGAACAGCCAAATGTGTACATGAAACTCTCTGGATATGAAAATCTGAAGTTTTTCGCGAGCATGTTTGATGTAACCACTGAAGACCCATATGAATTACTCAGGCTTGTTGGGCTCGAGGAAGTAGCACATAATAAAGCGAAAACATACTCAAAGGGAATGCTTCAAAGATTGGTTTTCGCGAGGTCCCTCATAAACCGTCCAAAAATATGGTTTCTTGATGAACCTGTTTCAGGACTTGATCCAGCTACTGCCGCTCAAATAAAAGAACTCATCAAACGTAAAAAAGAAGAGGGCATCACTATTTTTCTCACCACGCACAACATGCATGTAGCGGAAGAGCTATGTGACAGAGTTGCATTTATCGATGCCGGCAAGATCGTTCTTATAGATACACCACGAAACTTAAAGCTTCGCTATGGCGAAAGACTTGTCAAAGTCGAATACAAGTCTGATGGCAAAGTAGAAAGGGAACTTCTCTCTATGGCTAAAACTACTGACATCGAAAAGCTAAATGGTCTCATTAACTCTGGAAAAATAGAAACTATCCACAGCATGGAAGCCTTTCTTGAAGACATATTCATCAAAGTAACAGGTAGGGGGCTGTTATGATGTTCAAACGCATTCTGGCAAATGTGATTAAAGATATAAAATTAGGCTGGCGGGGCTACTTTTTTCTGATAGTTGTAGGGGTCGCCCTCGGCTATTTTCTTCTGATAAGCTTTGTGATTCCTGATGAAGTTGAAGACGGACTCAAGCTGGTTGTTTATGATAAAGCTGAAATCATACTCTTTCCAGAGTCTGAAAATCTGATAATCGTAGGAAGCAGGGAAGATCTGGAAAAAGAAATGAAGAAGGATTTCAACATCATCGGTGTGATTGTAAATGCTTCTGAAAAGCCAAACATTGAACTGGTTTTTCAAGGATATGAAAGTGAACGAACAAAAGAGATCACCAAGCTTGCCATTTCTAAGCTGTTCACTGATGGCGCAAAAAACGATAAAAATGTTACCATAGAAACCCTCAATCCTGAAATCTCCAAAAAAATACCGATGAACAAGTGGTTTTTGCCCGTCCTCCTTCTGATGGAAGCTGTTTTGCTGGGGGTTGTACTTGTCTTTGCCATGTCTATCAGCGAAAAGACAGAAAAGACACAGACAGCCTACATGGTTACCCCGGGAAAGGCACTGGAAAACCTGCTTGGAAAGATCATTCTCTTTGAGGTTCTTGGCTTGCTTTTCACCTATATCCTAACACCCCTTGTGCTTGGAACCGATGCCAACTATTTGTTTCTTACTTTAGTTGTGCTAATTGGGAGTTTCTTCGCAACTTCTTTCGCACTCATCTTTGCTACATTCTATGATAATATGTCTCAAGCGCTTTTCCCCATGATGGTTGCGGCGTTATTTTTTGCCCTTCCGGTGGTTAGCTATCTCTTTCCTGCATTTAAGCCTGTGATTATCCGGTTGATACCGACATATCCTATTCTGATAGCTCTGAAAGAAGCGGCTTTCCCGTGGTACATTGGTTCTGTGAATTGGCAGCTTCTTTTATATCCGCTGATTATGGGAGCATTATCATTCTGGCTGGCAACAGTACTCTATACCAAAAATGCGAGAAGAGGGTGAGGTGGGATCATGAAAAGACTTCTAAAAATCTTTGAGCGAGATTTGAAGAACAGTATCAGGGATAGCATGCTCCTCTACATCTTAATAGCCCCCATATTGCTCGCGCTGTTGCTCAGGGCTTTTATTCCAGCTGTAAAAGACCTGTCCATAGAATTTGGCGCGGTTAAGCCTATTGATCAAACACTAGTAAAAAGAATCGAAATGTTTGCCCCGATCACCCTTTTCGATAACACGGAAAAGCTCATGGAGCGTATTGAAGAATATGACGATTTTCTCGGCATTCGTGTGAAAGATGAGGAAATATCGCTAATTGCACAGGGCAATGAATCTGAAGAGTATCTGTCCCTTGCTTCCGACATACTATCCTACTCACTTAATCCATCAGGAAGCTCTTTTACTTTTGGTGAAACCGAGCTTGGAAGAAAGCTTCCCCCTGTTTCACTTTATGGCTTTGTTCTGGTTATACTCGGTTCATTCCTCTTTGGCGGTATGATTATTGGATTTAACATCATCGAAGAGAAAGAAGGCGAAACATTAAAAGCGCTTAGGATTACCCCTATGAGCAATTTTGAATTCATCGCAGGTAGAAGTTTGATTGGTTTTTTCGCACCTATTTTCCACGCGTTTGTAGTCGTATGGATACTTGGCATTTCCGATTTTAATCCACTAATGCTTCTTGCCCTCACCATCTCAGGCTCTTTGATAGGGATTGTTTTTGGTTTCTGGGTCGGGGTCATTAGCACCAACCAGATGAACGGGATAGCGAACATGAAAATAAGCTTTTTTGTGCTCGTGTTGCCGGTATTCCTTGCAATAGCACTACCTGAAAAGAGCCATATTTTCCTGTATTGGGCCCCCACATATTGGACCTTCATTTCGGTGAAAAACCTCCTGCTCCAGTTGCAAACCTGGCCCAGTTTGTTAAAAGATATAGGGCTAATCGTTGCCACTTCCATGATTTTTGTCCTGGCGACTTTCAAGAAAATCAGAGCAGGTCTTTTGTCATAGACTTATGTTCTATACTTTTGATTAATTAGTTAAACTAAATTAAATGTTATGCACATTAGTGTAACATTTTGTCATCTATTGCTTTCCAAGGAATTTTTTGTTATAAAATTCATATGATGAATCATATCAATAGTTTAATACGACAAACTATATCAATATACGTAAAAACAGTTAATGGAAAGAAGGGAGCATATGGAGAACAAATTTTGTAAAAACAGTTCACATAATCCCTGTGAAGGCTTCTCCCCAAGGAATGGTACATCCCAAAACGAGTTCTCTTACTATGGAAACATGCTGAAAAACCCTGAAAAATATTGCCAGTTTATTTTAAATGCGGTGAATATTTCTCTTTTTGAGCTCGATTTACCAAGTGGCAAGATCTCTACAACACCAGATCTCTTTATAAAACGCGGCTATAAGCTCGAAGAAATTCCAAAAGACCTTGACTCTCTAAAAAAGTTCATTCATCCCAAAGAAATCCATTTGATAGATAAAACTCTCGAAGAACTTCACAGTGGCAACTCCAGTGCAAGCTTTGAAGTGAGGGTTAAGACCATCAATGGCTTGTGGAAGTGGTCAAGGGTTTCCCTTTGGGTAGAGAAAAGAGACCCCTCCAACAATTCACTAAAGCTGGCGGGTATAGCTCTTGATATCACACCTTTGAAAGAAAAGGGAAAACAACTGAAAACTAAAGAAAGATATATCCAAAGCATGCTCAACGCGCTTCCCGATATGATGTTTGTCATTTCAAAAGAAGGGGTGTGCTTGGATTTTAAAACTGCAGATAGCTCAAAATATTCAATTCGTCCTGAAAAAATCATTGGGAAAAAGTTGGAAGATGCTGTTTTTTCTGAAAAAGGTTTTTTGAACTTGAAGAAGGCTATCGCTGAGATTTTTGAAACCGGAAAGCTCAAAACGGTTAATTTCTGGCTCAAAACTTCTTTAGGAATGAGGTTTTTCGAGATCAGAATAAGCCCAATAGATAACCGTAAAGTTCTTCTTATAGCAAGAGATTTCACCCGGCAAAAAAAGGTTCAACAAAAACTCGCAAAATTGAACAAGCTCAGAAAGCTCCTCATCGAAAGCACAAACGACATATTGTCAGCTCCCGTGGAGACAAACCCTTATCAGCTTTTTCTGGAGAAAATGGCCGACACTCTCCCGGAAATCGGTAGAACAACCTTGCTTTTAATAATGGGAGAAAATTTAAAAATCGCCGCTTCCACTTTTAGTAGCAAGCTGGTTAGTATAACCTTACCTCAGAAATTATTGGACCTTTACGATGGCGTTGAACCTTGTGTGTTAGAATTTGCTGAAATTGCGAAATATCTTCCAGGTGACCTTTTAAAGGCTATTGAAGATGAAGGGATTGCACCAACTGACAATCTCTTGCTCGTCCCTGTAGCAAGTGAAGAAAATGTAGTAGGGTTTCTTGTCCGGCGAATGAAAAAAGCCGAATCACTCAATGAAGAGTTGAAAGAGATCTTTGCACTCATTGCATCCCAGATCTCCACAATTTATAAAAGGCTCCAGTTAGAAGATGCTCTCAGAAAAGAACATAAAAAATACAAATATCTTGCCACCCATGACGCCTTAACAAGGCTGCCTAACAGGAGAAATTTGGAAGGGCGTTTTGAAAGGCTGAAACTTTCCTATAACCGTTTTGCCTTTGTGTATCTCTCCCTAACCAAGTTCAAGCGAGTAAATGGGGCCTTTGGCCATATGTTTGGCGATGCGATTCTCGTAGATGTTGCAAAAAGGCTTGTGAATTTGCTGGGGAGCAAAAAGGGGATTTGCCGGCTGGAAGGCGCTAATTTCTTTTTGATGTTTCCGATAGCCGGTAAAAGACAAATAGAAGAAATCACAAAAAAATTAAAAACCGCCTTTGCTGAGCCTTTTAGAATCATGGACATAGGAATAACTTTGACACCAATTATGGGAATTGCTCTGTATCCCGAAAATGGCTCATCTTTTGCTGAGCTAATCCAAAACGCTGAAATAACAGCTCACGCAGCTGAAAAAGAGGGAAAGGAGCTTCTCTTCTTCGATGAATCAACGGGCATTGATTTAAGCAGAAGGGTTTTCATTGAACAAGAACTAAGAAAGGCGCTGAATGAAGAAGAAATGGGATTTTCTCTTTATTATCAACCGATAGTGAACCTTGCCACGGATAAAATAGCATTTCTTGAAGCTCTCGTCAGATGGAACCATCCTGAAGTCGGATATGTCAATCCCAATGTTTTTATAGAGATCGCAGAAGAATCCGGCTTGATACACTCGCTGGGTAAGCGAGTGCTTGATATGACCTGTGAACAGGCAAAAAAGTGGCTTGAAAAAGGGATACAGGTTCCTATATTCATCAACCTCTCCGCACTGGAACTTCATAGAGACGATATCGTCTTGCAGATAAGCAAAAGCCTTGAGAAGCACAATCTACCGGGAACCATGTTGGGTATAGAGGTTACTGAGAGTGCTTTTGTAAAAGATCCTGAAAGCGCAATTCGAAAGATAGACGCGTTGAAAAAAATGGGGATATCAATCGCAATTGACGATTTTGGTACGGGTTATTCTTCCCTCAATTATCTCAGGTTTATGTCTGTAAACCACCTGAAAATTGATTTGTCCTTTGTAAGCGATCTTAAAAAGAAAATCGAAGACAGTTCTAATAAAACAGTTACCATTATCAAGTCCATTATTGCCCTTGCCAATAGCCTTGATTTTTCCGTTGTGGCTGAAGGCATTGAAACAGATTTCCAAAGGCAATTTCTCAAAAAACTCGGTTGCGATTACGGCCAGGGCTACCTTTTCTGCAAACCCGCCGAAGCAAAAACAATTGAAAAGCTTCTTATAAATGACTTTCGTTCAGAATACCCGGTGATTTCTTGAACTTTTAATGTTTCAGAGTTCTTTCAAGGTGAGGTTAATATCAACTTGCTTTTATAGCTTTCTAAAGATTTTACACTGTCCTGCTCAGAAACGATTACAAGTTCAAGTTTGTATTCACCCGCTGAAAGCTCTGGAAGTTTGAGTATTACAGCAGGATAGGTTAATACCTGCGTTACGAAAGCGCCTTCAGGCGGATGGGTAAGCGTTGCTTCTACCGTGATTTTACGTTTGTACAGCGTCACTTCGCTAATTTCAAAGGAATAGCCGCCGGTAGTCTTTTCACCTGCGGAAATTACCAGAAACATTTTTTCCACAGGGAGTTTTTCAGAGAAATCCCAGTTTCCCCCTTCATATAGAGCCGGGAAAATACCCGCTTCTTTCGGTTTTTCAAAGGGGATATTCACAATTTCAAAAGGAATTTCAACACTGACAAGCTCGGATACTTCAACAGAAACGCCCATGGTTTCAATTGTTTTGATCTCTTTGGGAAATACAAGCAAATGGGGCTTTAAAATCAAGTAGCTTCCGTCTCTATATAGCGGGATTGATTTCTCAAAAAACAGGTTCCATCCCTTCGCTTTTAACGAGGTTTTTCCATTTGGAATTTCGGGGTTGGGTAAGAAATGCCAGCCTTTTACGATAAAAACGTATAAATCTTCCTCAGGATAAGAAAGGTTCAGAATCTGTATATTTGCGGTTCTTGTACCAAAGTGCTCGAAAAGGCTGTCATCACACGGCACTTTCACAGGCATAACGATAATGCCTTCAGCCGCATGCAACTCTGCTGCTATCAAGAATAAAAGCAACAGGGCGAAAATCGCCTTTTTCATAATAATCACCTCGATATCCCAAGTTCCAATTCAGGTGTTTCCTCCACAATTTGAATCAGTGGCGAAATGGATTTTTCAAAAAACACTGAATTCAAGAAATATAATTCTGTAAGGTCAATGAGGTGAAGGGCATTCTTTTTATTCATGAACTTTCCGGTTTCCCCGAAAAAGTAAGTAAGCGGTGATAACTGCCGCACCATGGCAAAGTCCACATGCTTTGTGCCATGAACTTTCATATAATATGTCGGTGAATGGGTATTTTTATAAAGCATAGCCATTTTTTCATGTTTTGAGCCCGTTTCCCACTCATCCGATTCGATCAAGAAAGCAGGCATCGAAAGACCGTCCTTGAGTTCTTCTGAAGGGAATGGAGTAGTGGTTGGATCGGCCAATATTACCGCTGATAACTTATCGCCGTATTTCAGGGCATATTCCAGTGCAACGGCCCCACCTCCTGAATGTCCATAGAGGGCAACATTGTCAAGGTCGATTCTCCCGTAAAATCCAGATGCCTTATCGCTATTCAATTCTTGCAGCAGTTCAAATATATAGTCTATGTCCTTCGCAAGATAAGAGGCGAGCAAATCTACTGCTTCCTCTATACTCATATTTGAAAGCTTTTTTGGCAAATCGGTTCCCAGAAAGTAGTAAGTACTTCCATCTGAAAAGGTTACAACTGTACAAGCTCCAGGATGTTCAACACCGACAACAATGTAACCGTTACTCGCCAGAAGTTCTGCCAAAGAAGTGTGTAACTCGCTTATTGAAGACCAACCAGGTAAAATTATGACAACAGGGTATTTTTTATCGAGTTTAGCAGGCTCTGCATCAATATAAGAATTCGTCTTCACCTGATACAAATGTTGAAAGAGAACCGCAGGGTAACCAGCAACAATTTCAAATCCTTCATACAAGCGGGGATCGTTATCTATCCAGGATTTTCGTTCACATCCTTCAATATCTCCAGCGGGATACCACATGTCAAGTCTGATTTTATCTGCATCTTTGTAATTTAATTCCCACACTGCCATGGGGTCTGGATTACTTATTTCAAAGGTTTTAAACCCAACATCGTAAGGTCCATCAGGTGGGGCGATCGGTGTTATTGGAAACAGATAAATCAGGACTGAGAACAACAGCGCCGAAATTGCGACAAGCACAGATGGTGAAACAGCTCCTAAATGGCTTTTCATAGTCTTCGCCTCCAAACTTAAATGATCACCAGGCAGAATGAATTTTAAAAGAGTCAGGAAGAAATTTGTTATCCCTGAACTCCACTAAAGGATTGAATTTGCCATCTTCGAAAATGAAGGGGTATGTTTCCACTGATAAAACATTTCCTTTCTTATCAAGGCGTACATTAATAACAGCGGTTGTTCTGGTGTATAACCAGTTCATTCCTGTGGTCCAGTTTCCCAGTGAATAAAAAATCAAACCCTTGCGTCCATTTTCACCCGTATAATATTCAAAATCCTGAAGAACATGGGGATGATGGCCAATTATCATATCAGCACCTGTTTCGATGAGCTTATGAGCAATGTATATTTGATTTTCAGTCGGGCTAAACTCGTATTCAAACCCCCAGTGAAGAATGGCTATAACTACATCTGCTTTCTCTTCCATTTCTTGAACCAGTGAAATCAAAGGAACAATTTCCTCTTCGATGTGACACGGCCGATTGAGCCTTAGCTTGTTTACAATTTCATCACCAGCGTCTTTCATGGCATTTGTGGAATATGTGAACCCAGTCAACGCTATCTTAATACCCTTGCGCTCTAAAACAATGTACTGCTTTGAGTTCAGCTTAACACCCGTGAAGAGGATTTTATATCTTTTTAAAAGTTCCATTGTTGTATATAATCCTTCTGTTCCCTGGTCAAGACAATGGTTATTGGCCATATTTAATATGTCCGGGTGTAGAGGAAGGACAGCTCTTTCAAAGAACTCCGTTGTGCCATTAAAATGTGGAAAACCAGAAGGCCCCTTTGAAGGATTTATGGGAAATTCAAGGTTGGCAATTGTTAAGTCTGATTCTTTTAGCTTTTCAGGATACGCTCTGTATAAATCATTTTGGATGTTTTCTGTAAACATGATATCTCCAATAAGTGTGAATGCAATTGAAGTTGTATCTTCTGAGTGTTCATCAGGGATATTGTCGCTTGAAAGTCCTTTCGGAACCTCCTTGAAAATAGGGCCAAAAGCAAGCTTGAAAACATAAGAAAACACATCCGCAACTGTGAAATGCTCAAAACTCCCTTCCCTTGGAAGCGTACAGCCCACGAGGGAAAGCATCAGAACCGAAGTAATTAACAACAATATAAGTCTCTTCATGTTTTTCCTACCTGATTTGAGATTTCCACTTTACTTTTTGATTTCATCCTCTTCAATTGTATCATCCACTTTGACGGATTCAAGGAGCCTTATGCGTTTTCGTGCCTCCTTTATTCCAAGCTTTCTTAAAACGTATTTTCCCAAAGCGTATTCAAAGGGGAGCCATGTTACATGCCCAACAGGAACGATATATTTTCGAGGTTTTCCAAGCAAATTCCAGAGCAGTTTTCGGCTTTGCCTGGGGAGAGCCCTATCAAAAAGGGCTTCAATCATGGTTACTTTTTCAGCTTGAACGAATTTTGCATAAGCCAGGGGATCCACCTTGAACATGGGGTGGACATCGGAATCCAACAGCTCCGCAACCGATGAGAATTTTTCCAATTTTTCTATATCCTTATTGAAAACGTGCATTAACTTTTCTCTTTCATCGAGAAAGCCTTTTTTACCTTCACCCCTTTTGAAGCCCCTTCTTGCGAAAGCAATGGTGGGCGATTCCCAGAAAATCCTTGCCATATGGCCACCCACCGCCATGAGTATGGTGTGATGAATCCTCTTTTTCTCCAGAGCGCCGATAATAACCGAAACCATACCACCGAGACAGTAACCAAGAACACAGTTGTTCTTCTGCCAGATACCTTCCTGTTCTAATAAATCCAGTGTAGAACGGGTGTCAATTACTGCGTGCTCCCATATGTTTATTAAACGATCAAGGTCCGTGGAAAAATAATCCTTTCCACTTACCGAACCGTTGATTGTCCTGGTGAAGTTTCCGGGCAGTATCATCACCGAAGCTTGAAGCCCTGCGCTTGCCAGATGGCTACCCATCCAGAAGAGGAAGGGAATATTCAAAGATCCAAGCCCGTGAAGGATGAGTATACTGCCGACTGTATCCTCTTTTGGTGTGAAATGGTATATTTCGACAGATTCTGTTCCCTTTAGGGCTTTTTCATACAGCGTATTGTATTTAATTATCGAGCATCTGTAATGTCTACCCTTGAAAACATAACCACTGGAATAATCTATCTTTTTCTTTTCATAGTCAAATTTGACATCCAAAGTAATCACCCCCGTCACAGATGTGAACGCAGGAATCGAACTGTTTTTTCAATAAGCTGAATCGTTTTGGAAGTTTTCAGTTCGAATTCAAAAGCATGATCAGCTCTATTGTAAACCTCAAGGTAAGCTTCGACGTGATATTCCAAGAGCTTCTTGAAGAATTTCACGGAAGAATTTACCGGAACTACTTTATCGCTACTGCCATGTACAAGAAAAACCGGAACCATCTTTTCAGATACCCATGTTATTGGAGAATAGCGAATATAGCCTCCTTTATCTCGTGCTGGTAGCCCTTTGAGTGTGGTTGATACTGCAAAACGCGCAAAAAGCGATTCTACCTTATCGTCCCATAAATCCATGAGATCCGAAGGGGCATACCATGCCACAACGCATTTCACGCCTTTCATCTCATCCTGATTGCCATGGTAGGAATGGTATGTGGCGTGTTGAAGTGCAAGGTGCCCACCAGCTGAAAGCCCCATCAAAGCGATTTTCTCTGGGTTCAACCTCAATTTCTCTGCCCTTTCTCTGACAAAATTCAAAGCATCCGAATAGTCTTTCAGTATGTCATCGATATGCGGTAAAAATCCGAATCGATAGTCAATATTGACAACGGCAAATCCCCTTGAAGCAAGATATTTGCACCAGGAAATGTTGTTTGCCTGTTTCCTGAAGCCACTTATCCAACCACCACCATGGGCAAAAAAAACCACGGGATAACCCTCGGGTGCTGGAGAGCTACTGCCTCTCGGATAGAAAATATCGAGTTTCAAGTTCGTGTTGCCGCTTCGTTTATAAGTAAGGCTTTCTGGTTTTTCGAAGGAATTTTCAGGAACATCAAGGGGTAGTTTCCCCAGCAAAGCATGATACAAAGTTTTTATATTCAGAACGAGAAGAGCAAAAAAAACGACCGCCCAGCTCCATGCAAAGCCAATCACCAGAAGAGAAAAGGCGGCGATTATCTTTAGAAGCCGTTTCAGCTTCGCGATACTGAAATTTTTTTTCAAAGTGACCACAACCTTAACTGCTTCATCTTCACTTAACTATACAACTTTATATGCAAATTAAAAAAGGAGTGCGAGAAAACTCTTTTATTCAAAACCAATTAGCACTGTTTATGAGTTTTTTTTCGCCCTCCGTCTTCGTTGTAACTGTCTTCAGTTCAAGGTCATGATAAGCCATTATTCTTCTGACAGTTCTTGTGCTTGATCTCATTACAATTGAATCCGTAACAGCCTGGTTCTGGTGAAAACGCACACCTTTCAGGAAAGACCCGTCGGTAACCCCGGTAGCGGAAAAAACAATTTCATCTCCGCCTATAAGATCCTCCGTCATATATGTTTTATGCACATCAAATCCGGATTTCTCAATACTCTCTCTTTCGTCGTTATCCCTTGGCCAGCATCTTGCCTGAATCTCTCCGCCAAGGCATGTGAGTGCAGCAGCCGCTAAAACTGCTTCTGGTGATCCGCCAATGCCCATATAAATATCTGTACCACTTTCTGGAAGGGCTGCTGAAAGCGCCGCGGCTATATCACCATCATCTATGAGCCTTATCCTCGCTCCTACCATCCTTACAGCTTCAATAAGCTCTCTGTTTCTTTCTCTATCAAGAATTGTAACTGTAAGCTCAGATACCTTGACCCCAAGCAAAGCGGCAGCAATTTTCAGATTTTCCCGTGGTGTGGCTTCAATATCAAGATGCCCGGCAAGCGTTTTGCCAACAGCAAGCTTTTCTACATAGTATGTAGGTAAAGGTGCAATTTTTCCTCCCTCAGTGGCGGCAATGACACTAAGGGCATTTGGGCGCCCTCTAGCTACGAGCCTTGTCCCGTCTATCGGATCTACGGCAATAAGCACTTCCGGGTCTCCGTCTTGCCATTTTCCCACCTTTTCCCCTGGATACAGCATTGGTGCATTGTCCTTTTCCCCTTCGCCAATAACGACAGTCCCTTTCATTTCAATCAGGTCGAGAATTCCTCGCATAGCGTCAACTGCGCTTTGATCAACAATTTCCTTGTCTCCTCGTCCAAGGTAAATGCTGGACATTAAAGCAGCAGCTTCAGTAACTCTCACCATATCGAGAGTGATTTCAGGTATCATCTTATCCCCCCTGATAACTTTTTTAGTTTGTGGTTTTCATTAGACACCAAAATAATCTCATATTTTTCCATATATTTAAAATTCGATTATGCTGATTTGTACATTGTTATCTTTGATTAACAACCACTAAATCCTTAGTGGTTGAGTTCCCAGCATGATAAACTTTAACTGCATGTCGGCGATAAGGGGGGAAGAAAATGCTTTTATTGAAAAATCTGCCTATTTACTCGCCTGCCAAAATTGGCGCAATTGATATCCTGATATGTGGCCAAAAGATCTGTAAACTCTCAAAAGAAATCACACTTGACGGTGTTGAATATGACACAATTCGTTTCGACCCTGAGAAGCATTTTGCAGTTCCGGGATTTATCGATGGTCATGTTCACCTCATAGGTGGAGGTGGTGAAGGAGGTTACATTACTCGCACCTGTGAAGGCACGCCTGAAGAGTTCTTGAACTGTGGCACTACAGCAGTTCTTGGACTACTCGGTACAGATGGCATAACTCGAGATCATACATCTCTACTGGCAAAAGTGAGAGCGTTCAGGGAAAAACACATCAGCGCATGGATGCTGACGGGCTCATACAGATATCCCATCAAAACCATCACAGGCGATCATATGAAAGATATGGTTTTGATCCCCGAAATTCTTGGGGTTGGGGAATTGGCAATAGCTGATCACCGGGGGAGTAGCGTTACTGGTTCAGAGTTGAAACGGCTTGCTTTAGATATTCGGGTTGCGGGTATGATTTCGGGAAAGAAAGGCGTTATTGTTTGCCATATGGGAAATGCCACTGAAGGGATGACGGCACTTTTCAAAGCAACTGACGATGGTACCCTCCCGGCTTCTCATCTCATTCCCACTCATGTTTCGAGAAATGAAAAACTGCTGGAAGAAGGAATTAGATGGATAAAAGAAAAGCATGGCTTTATCGACCTAACCGCTAGCGAAAAGACTGTAAAGGTTTTGGATGAACTGAAAAGGGAGCTTGGAAACTTAGATAATGTGTGTGTTTCAACAGATGGGCTGGGAAGCTTGCCGGTATTTGATAAACAAGGAAACCTCAAAGAATTGAAAGCATCCCCTGTTGATGGTCTCTTAAAGACCTTCAAAGGGCTTTTAGAACAAGGATTCAATATAGAAGAAGCCCTAAAACCTATTTGTACTGTACCAGCAAAAGCTCTTGGGTTAAATAAATGGGGGTATGGAAGTCTTTCGGAAAACTCCCCTGCTTCCTTAGCGATATTCAATACCGAAACCCTTGAAATAGAGGTTGTGATTTCTTTGGGTGAGATAGTGGTGAATAATCTGTGATTATTTAAACGACAGATTTTCTATAAACAATTCTTGAAACTCCTTTAGCGCTGATAATTCATGGGCAATGGTTGATTTTACAGTGTTAAAGAAATTGACAACGGTTGTTAGAAAGATAAATCCAAAAACTCGCATAATTGAGACCCATTTTTGCAAAGTAACGAATATTGTAGAAGAAATTATAGAGTTTCCTTTAAACGCTGGCCTCTTCCATCGCACTTCTGTGAACACTATCCATAGCAGAGAAAAGTCTATACTCTTGAAAAGCTCTAACATGAGCCTGAAAGGTTTGTTGAATTTCCTGACTGAATTTTCCCCGATTGCTTTGAGAATCAAAGGCGAAATGAAAACTTCTCAAGGATGGTACAGGATAGATTGCGTGGGAAATCAGGTGAATTTCGAAAGGCTCAATAAAGCCTCTTCTAATTCCTGCCTGGTAATAATAAGCAGGCGCGAAAAGTCGATTATCAAAGAGCTCAAAAGCATTTGGAAGCGTTATAACCGGCAGGAACTTTCCCTTGTGTGAATTTCAAGAACAATCTCGAATGTCTTCTGACAATTTTAATATCCGCTAAATTCCTCCGGAAACTAATACCTTTATTCTAAAAGTGAAGCTGAAAAGTAAGGGGAGGGGAAAAAGTGAAGAAAATAGTTGTGGTTGACTACGGCTCGCAATACACCCAATTAATCGCCAGAAGATTAAGAGAATTGGAAGTTTATAGTGAGGTTATTCATCATACGGAAGGTACTAGTCTGGAAGATGTCGTGGGAGTAATTCTTTCCGGTGGGCCAAATAGTGTTACCGTTGAAGGAGCTCCCGATCTCCCGAATTGGTTTCAAAAAGTGAAAGTTCCAGTGATGGGTATATGCTACGGAATGCAGCTTCTTGTAAAAAACTTCGGCGGGAAGGTGGATAAAACAGAAGCCGCTGAATATGGGAGAACAGAGATACGAACGCTGAAGTGTTCCTCCATCTTCGAAAACGTTCCCAGGAACTTCAATGTCTGGATGAGTCATGGAGACAGTGTTGTAAATATACCAGAAAATTTCGATGTATTAGCGGAAACAGAAAACAACATTCCCGCTGCCCTTTGTTCAAAAGACAAAAGAATATGGACATTGCAGTTTCATCCAGAAGTCAGGCATACAGAACATGGAATGGACATCATAGAAAACTTTCTGTTTAATATTTGCCGGGCAGAAAGAAGCTGGACCATGGAGAAGTTCCTTGAAGAAAAAATAAGCGAAATACGGGAAACCGTTGGTGATAGCAAGACTATTTTAGGCTTATCTGGTGGAGTTGATTCCTCAGTTGCTGCTGTCCTTGTTCACAAAGCTATTGGAAAAAGACTAATCAACATTTTTGTCGATCACGGTCTTCTAAGGTTGAACGAAGAGCAGGAAGTCCCTAACGTTTTCAGAGACAAACTTGGGCTCAATCTTGACGTTGTTCACGCCAAAGACCGCTTCCTCAATAGATTACAAGGCGTTACAGAACCAGAAGAAAAGAGAAAGATCATAGGTAAAGAATTCATAAGGGTTTTTGAAAAAGAAGCGAAAAGGGTAGGCGGTGAATTCCTGGTTCAAGGCACAATCTATTCCGATGTCATAGAAAGTGCTGCTTCAGGAAAAGAGACCGCAAAGATAAAGTCTCATCACAATGTCGGCGGATTACCGGAAAAAATGAACCTCAAGATTATAGAACCCCTCAGGTATCTTTTCAAAGATGAAGTGAGAAAGCTCGGAGAATTACTTGGAATACCCCATGAAATACTATACAGGCATCCTTTTCCCGGACCTGGTCTGGGCATAAGAATCATTGGGGAAATAACTGAAGAAAAACTTAACATTCTTAAGGAAGCAGATGCGATTTTCATTCGCACTCTTAAAGAAAAAGGCTGGTATGAGCGTATATGGCAGGCTTTTGCTGTGTTGCTAAGCTCAAAATCCGTGGGTGTAGTCGGGGATGAAAGGGCTTATGACTATGTTATCGCCCTTAGAGCTGTTAACAGCGTAGAAGGAATGACCGCTGATTGGTCAAAAATCCCCCATGAAATCCTCGATGAAATTTCAAGAAGAATATGCAACAGTGTAAAGGGCGCAGGAAGGGTAGTGTATGACATCACCTCTAAACCACCAGCTACAATAGAATGGGAATAGGCTACATAGTGCTCAGAAACCGCCATTCCAGCCGGATTTTCTAAAATCAACTTTTCCGTTCTCATCGAACACAATGCCTTCGCTTTCAAGAAGATAGCGTTGGATTTCACCCGCTTCCTGACCCTTCAAACTTATCATGCCTTTGCTATTTATCACCCTATGCCAGGGAACATCGTTGCTTTTCAAAGAGGCGAGCGCAAAGCCAACCATCCTCGGCGTGCAGCCAACGATATTCGCAATCTGGCCATATGAAGCGACTTTGCCGGAAGGTATTCTTTTCACTACAAGATAAATTTTCTCATAAAGCCCTTTGGATTCCACAAAATCAACTCCATTCTCTTCACAAAAGACGCATTTTTCTGAATGCCCTTACCGAAAATAAAGTTAACGCAATGCCGAACAGTCCCATTATCACAAAGACAAATGGATAGCCAATTTTATCCATGGAATATCCCAATACCGGGAAGAAAACGGCCATAGAAACACTAAAACCCATGTTTATAAAAGAATTCGCAGTCGCACGATATTGTGAATCCAGTTCTTTGTTTATATAATAGCCCATCAATGGGTCAAGGAAATTTTCAACATTGCTAATTAGCAAAAACAATGCAACGGTAATTCCCAAAGGCGCCAAACCGTAAAAAAGCATGGGAATTCCCAGAGCCAATCCGGTGAACAAGAAGAAATTTTTCCTGCCCATTGCTTCCTCTATTTTCCATGCAGTTTTTGCTATGATTATCCCAAGCAACGCAGAAACCGTAAAAAGCATGCTCACCCAGAATGGGCTCAACCCTTTGCTTCCAAGAAAAGTCTGGGAATACATCCTGAATGAAGCCCCTAAAAAGGAGATTCCAACCCAGAACACGAAGATCCATCTCAAAAATGGTATCCCAAATATCTGTTGGGCCCCATTTTTAATCAGTGTGAGGTATCCGCTAAAGCTCTTTTCGCTTTTTTCATAGGGTGGTTCTTTTAAGAAAAGTATCAGAATGAAAAATAAGCTTCTGGAAATTATCGCTCCAACATAAACAGCTGACCAATTGATTCTTGAAAGCAAACCACCACTTATGTTGGAAAAAAGTTCTCCAAGAACCAACAATGCGAGAAAGCCCCCAGCAGCCTTTTTGTAATTCGTCTCAATTTCTAAAGCTTTGTAAGTATCGTAAATCAAGGCTGTATCTGATCCGGAGATAAAAGTCATCGAAAAGCCGAAAAGAAAAAAGGCAAGAGCAAAATTCCAAAAAGAATGGGCAAAAAACATAAGCATATAGGTCATGATAAAAAATCCCGCACCAATAACCATAGACCGCTTTCTACCTATCAAATCTCCTATTGCACCTGTGGGAATTTCAAAAGTCAACCCACTTATATGCAGAATGGTCTCACAAATCCCGATCTCAAGCAAACTGAGTCCCCTGTACTGCATGTACAACAACCAGAGAACATTATCTACCCTGATTTGCGAGAGAAAATGATATATATAAAATAGCGGAATATTTTTCTTTAAAATCCGTTCAATATCTTGCATATTTAGCCTTTAGTATCGGCATAAAGAATGTATTTCCTTTCTGCTTCCTCTAATTTTGCTTTCAACTTTCCTATGCCTGGAATTTCAACAAATCCCCCTATTTTAACAGGTTTTGATTCAGAGAAAAAAACAATTTCGTCGAAACGGAACTCTTTCTCAATTCTTCTAACCCTGCTTTTTCGTTTTATGAAGAGAGGTGTTTCGTTAAATTGAGTCCCAAAAATGTGTTCATTTAATATGTACAGCCCCTTCCACGTTATGTTCATCGGATCCATACCCATCAATGGAAAAGTCCCCTTCAATACTATTCTGTACCCGCTGGAATTTTCAAATTCAGAAAATTTCCTTTCTATTAATTCGTTGTAATTGCAAATGGCATATTGTGAACTCTCCAGAACATCTTCCGGAATTTCTTCAGGATTAAAACTCTTCTTTGGTGCGCTTGCCAAATCCTTGAAAAAATCATATAAATACCTTTCAGAATTCATGTACTTCTTTTGCCAACCATTATCCAACCTGTCAAGAATGAAAGCTATAAACATTCCCGGCGCATAACAACTGAGCCGGAAGTTTTTAAGCTTAAAATTAGTCTCAGCCATGTTTTTGCCATGTAAAGCGATTGAATACTTCAAGGGAATTGACTCATAATCGCTATGCACTTTTGTCTCAATATAAAAAGCAGTTCCCTCAATACTTTCTTGGGCGAGTTCATAATTTAACGCATCACCTATAATATTTCTCCTGTATTCCCTAAGATTGATGAATTTTGAAAGCCTTTCACTGAGTTCTTCCATGGAATCTGAATATAAAGCCCTTATCAGCTCCCGCCTTTCAAGAAACCTTATGGCAATGTTTTCAACAGTGAAAGGATATTCCAGAATCTGAAGCTCATTCGCCCAGCGTTTTTCCCCTTTCATCTTTTGATAGCCATGGAATGCCTCATGGAAGATATATGAAAGCAACTTACCAAAAGAAATGGAAGCGTCTATGGTTGTTAAATCCCAGATAGCCACCTGATATCCCTCAAGATCTATTGCTGTATTCCCATAAAATCTGTTATCTCTTTTCCCGACAAGGATACTGTCTTGTTTTTTAAATCCATCAAGGATTTTGGGATAACCCGCTAAAAACACTTTTTCATTGTCATACAAAGCAATTGGAATCTCAGGAAAGTCAAACCAGAATCTTTTTCTG
>NZ_CEYIHJ010000009.1:0-1144 GCF_982836095.1 Kosmotoga sp. | reverse complement strand
TCTCTCATGGTATTTTCGAGTTTCTTGAGCGTTGATATTATTTTCTCAGTACTGTTTAAATTCACAAACTTTCCCCCTTTGTATAAATTCACATTGGAATCTCCATGTACTATTTTACAAAATATCTCCTCTATTAAAAACGCTATGAACTGCTAGCACAATCAACTATAAAACGGGGTCTAGGGTATTGAGCAGGGTATAGGGTCTAGTTGTTGGGGTTTAGTAAGAACTGGTCCACATTACTAAAACGCGCCATGAATTGCTAACGCAATTGCCATGAACTCCTGCGGAGTTGCTTAGAACCGCTTTGCGGTTGCCTTGAACTGCTACGCAGTTGACTATAAGACAGGATTTGATGTTTTCTCGTTACTCGGGCTCTCGGACTCTCGACCCTCGTCTCTTGAACTCATCACTCATAATTCATCACTCATAACTCGGTTCTTAATACACTCGTAACTCGAATCACGTAACTCGGTTTTTGATCTCGCTTCTCGGATTCTCGGTTCTTTGGTTTTTAGCTCTCGCAACTCGAATCTCGTTACTCGGTTCCTTAAGAATCGGGTTTAGTAACGTAATCAAACCCTTCTCTTCAAAATGACGATTTCTATCCTGTCAGAGCAATCCTCAGAGAGGTCGGCGAGGCTTCCGATATGCGTTACAAGTTCTCTTAATTGCATTTTTTCAGCAAGAGAAAGTTCTGTTGAGTATATTTTTTCGATGAGTTTTCTCTCGAAAATGTCTTCTTCGTGTTCGAGTTTCTCAGTTTCAATGACAAGCTCTCCCGCTTTTTCAAGATCCTCAAACATCAGCTCGGCAGCTTTTTTCAAGGCTCTAAAGGTTTTTAGTGAAAATTCTAACTGTACTACAATTTCCTTATGAATATCCTGGGGAATTTTCATTTTCTGAAGATAAATTTGGTCGGAAATACTTTCAGCGCTGTTTGCAATCCTGTCAAAGTTTTCTACCAGCCCGAGAAGGTCTCCTCTAAAATTAGGTAAGAAAGCTCCTTGGTACATTTCAGATTCCATTCTACGCCTTATGCTATCAGCTTTTGTCTCTCTTTCGTGAATCTCATCATAGGACTCTTTCACCTTTTCCGGGTCTTTTCCTTGCATATCAGAAAGGTATTTTTCAAGAGATAAGA
>NZ_CEYIHJ010000008.1:18934-27247 GCF_982836095.1 Kosmotoga sp. | reverse complement strand
CCCGAAAAATAGAAGAAGAAATGGAGTACCCAGGTGTGGTAAAAGTCACTGTAATCAGGGAAAGACGGAGTGTTGCATACGCCAGTTAACCATTTGACACTTCAGACTTACTAAGGTAAAATACTGCTGAGTGCCAACGTAGCTCAATCGGCAGAGCGGCTCATTCGTAATGAGCAGGTTGTGGGTTCAAATCCCACCGTTGGCTCCAGCGCCCATATGGGCGCTTTACTTTTAGTATGGGAAGTGATTCATATGACCTCCGCATTTGCAGAGAAAGTGCTGAGATTCATTGAAGAGTATAAAATGATCAAGCCTGGTGAGAGGATTCTTGTAGCAGTGTCCGGTGGAAAAGATTCGATGGCCCTTCTTCACTTCTTAAGCGAAAACGCTGTTTCTTTAGAATGTGAATTAGTTGCCGCAAATCTCGATCATGGCCTTAGAGGTTCT
Source organism: Kosmotoga sp. (assembly GCF_982836095.1). NCBI lineage: Bacteria > Thermotogati > Thermotogota > Thermotogae > Kosmotogales > Kosmotogaceae > Kosmotoga > Kosmotoga sp. The sequence continues at coordinate 26,800 of NZ_CEYIHJ010000008.1, read as the reverse complement.
GAAGGACAATTAGAAGCCAAAATGATCAGAGCTTTTTGTGAAAAAAGAAAGATACCCTTCTACCACAAGATGGCTGATGTGAGAAAATTCATGTTGGAAAACAGGGGTTTATCTCCTGAAGAGGCAGCAAGGTTGAAAAGATTGGAGTTTTTAAACAGCGCAAAGACATTTTTCAAAGCTGATAAAGTCGCTATTGCGCATCATTTAAACGATTTAGCCGAAACTATATTAATGAGACTGATTCGTGGCACGGGGTTAAAAGGGCTGTTAGGAATGAAGCCCGTCGATGGATTTATAATCCGCCCGTTTTTGTCCACGACGGTGCATGATATCAAAGATTATGTTACAATTAACATGATTCCATTCAGTAGCGATAAAACAAACGTTATTGAGGATTTTGACAGGAATTTTATCAGGCATCGAATCACGCCATTGCTAAGGCAACTGAACCCGGCATATGAAAGGGCATTTTGGAGATTTTTTTTGAACACTTTAGAAGATTACGGTTTTTTGGAGAAAAATGTTGCCGAATTAATGAAGTTAACCTTATGGATCAATGGACAAGCTCTTGTTGAGAAAGAAGCTTTAATATCCCGTGAATGGCCCGTAGTTGCAGAGTATCTAAGAACAGTTGTACAACGCCTTTCAAGGAAGGGTTATCCACCGACACGAGAAAGGATAATGGCATTAAAAAAGCTTTTAAGATCTCCTAGAAATGGTTGGACAATCCAATTTTCAGACGGAGTTGATTGTGTTAGCAAGGGCAAATACATCATATTTCATAATGAACTCTTTAGCACCAGTTCATGGTCAAAGAAAATTGAAACGTTTCCCAGCAGCATCGAAATGGAATCCGGCAAAGTATGGATTGATATTGTGAAAGATATTCCGGAGAGTATGGACGGTAGCGATATAGCTGTATGTCCAATTAGCGTGGTCAGAATGCCTTTGTTGTTGAGGAAGGCATTGGAAAGTGATAAATTTGTACCCTTTGGTTTGCATAGCAGCAAAAGCGTAATATCACTTGCGGCTCATGAGGCACCACCGGACGTGTTTTTAAATCTCATGGTTCTGGAAGACAGCAAAGGAAGGATTTTATGGATTCCCGGGGTGAGAGTGAGCGAGCATTGCAGGTTTTGTGGCGAAGAAAACGAATTTCTCCTCTTTAGGTTCGAAAGGAGGTCAACACGTGGAACGTAGACCCAAATTTGGTATGATTTTATTTTACTTGGTATTTGGCATATTTCTCATAGTGGCACTTAGGGGTCTTTATCCAAGTAATGAAGTGAATACAGTTCAATACAGTGAATTCATTAGAGAACTCGAGCTGAATAACATAGAGGAACTGGTTATTTATGATGATGGGCGAGTTGCATATTCGAAATTTATCAGCGGTAAGCCAAAGGCTTATCAAACATATGTGTCGCCGCAAACGCTTTCTACTGACCAGTTTCAGTCTCTGGTTGATAATTTGGTGAAAAAGGGCGTAGAAGTGAGATATGAAAAGAGTAACGATTCAATGTTCTGGGTCAACCTGCTTGGAACAATAATACCTCTTGCCATAATCATATTCATCTGGTTTTTTGCCATGCGGTCATTATCGGGAAGAAATTCACAGGCTTTTACGTTCACAAAAAGCCCGGCGAAGAAATATGTAGCGTCAGGAAAAAAGGTGAGTTTTAAAGATGTTGCAGGCGTTGATGAAGCTGTCGAAGAACTGAAGGATGCGGTCAGTTATTTGAAAGACCCCAATATTTTTTCTGAAACGGGAGCGAGAATGCCAAAAGGCATTTTGCTTGTTGGACCGCCGGGGACCGGGAAAACGCTTCTTGCAAGGGCCGTTGCAGGTGAAGCCGATGTTCCCTTTTTCTTTATAAGTGGATCTGACTTTGTAGAGCTTTTCGTTGGTGTTGGTGCGGCGAGAGTAAGAGATCTTTTTACCCAAGCGAAAGCAAACGCTCCGTCTATAATTTTCATAGATGAGATCGATGCCGTCGGAAGACATAGAGGGGCAGGGCTTGGTGGCGGACATGATGAAAGAGAACAAACTCTAAACCAGATCCTTGTGGAAATGGACGGATTCGATGAAAAGTCCGGAGTCATTGTAATGGCTGCAACAAACAGACCCGACATTTTGGATAGGGCTCTTCTCAGGCCTGGAAGATTTGATAAGAAAATTTCCGTTGATCCGCCTGATGTTAAGGGAAGGGTGGAGATATTAAAAATTCACATGCGAGGAAAACCCATTGATCCGGATATTGATGTATGGCTGCTTGCACAAAGAACTCCGGGCTTTGTTGGTGCGGATTTAGAAAACCTTATAAATGAAGCAGCTATACTCGCAGCTAGACGGAAAAGAAAATTAATAGGAATGAATGAATTTGACGAAGCCATTGATAGAGTTATTGCAGGTCCAGCGAAGAAATCAAAAATAATGAATCCCAGAGAAAAGCGTATAGTTGCATATCATGAACTTGGGCATGCTCTTGTTGGATTGACTTTGCCAAACGCCTATCCGGTCCATAAAATATCTGTAATTCCGCGCGGAGTAGCAGCTCTTGGTTTTACACAAAGTTTGCCAGCAGAGGACAAGTATCTCAATTCAAAATCCGAAATGCTTGATAACCTTGCTCAAATACTTGGAGGAAGAGCCGCTGAAGAAGTGGTTTTTGGTGAAATCACCACCGGTGCTGCCAATGACCTGGAAAAGGCCACTACCATTGCTAGAGCGATGGTATGCCAGCTCGGCATGAGTGAAAGACTTGGCCCAATCGCATGGGGCCGGGAAGAAAGTGAGGTATTTCTGGGCCGAGAATTAACTCGCATGAGGAATTATAGTGAGGAAATAGCAAGTGAAATAGACAACGAGGTCAAAAAGATAGTGTTGACTTCTTATGATAAAGCGAAGGAAATCATAACCAGATTTCGAGAAAAATTGGACAAAGCGGCAAATGACCTCATTGAAAAAGAAACGATCACAGGCAGGGAACTTGCAGAAATAGTGGGTTTAGTTGAGGATGGAAATTACTACCGCGAACCCGAGCTTGATAAAGGCAAAACAGGTGCTGATAAAAAGCAAAAGACTCTTGAAGATAAAGAACAAAAGACTCTTGAAAATGAAAGGGAAGAAGCATGAAGCTTGAAGAACTAAACGGGAAGCAATTTACTGCGAATCTGGAAACCGATAGTCCTGAATTTTTGTGGAGAGAACGCCCTGATGTTGAAGGATTGAATCTCATGTCAACCAGTGGCATTCAGAAAATGTTGTTGAATTTTTCAAGAGAAATGCTGAGTCCCTTTGAATCGGAGTCGGAAGTGTTCGTGGTTACTTTTGTCAAGCTGGAACATATCGATATCGCGCTTGTGAAGAGGCCTTTAGAGCTAAATTTCACAATCAGTGTAAAGGATAGAAATGTGATTTTTGAAGGCGTTGCAAGCCAAGAACACATATTGGTGGCAAAATACACCTTGGTAAGGCGAAAAGTGTCTCTTGAAAGCATTGGAAGGAGACTAAGTGAGAAAGCCTAGGACTTTGGATTCGTGGCGTGAATACAATAAAGTTCTGGCCTATCAAAACACTGAAAGTTTTCTAGAATCTGTTGATTTGAATGGATCACTAGAAGTGGCGCTGATTTATCCAAATGCCTATGAAGTGGCTAGTGCGAGTTTGTCTTTTCACGATTTGTACGCTCGTTTCAATGCTTTACCAAATGTAAGGTGTGAGAGGTTCTTTTTCGATAGGTCATTCAAAAAATTTTACTCCATAGATTCCTTGAAGCCGCTGGATGAGTTCAGAATTTGGGCTTTTTCAGTGCATTTTGAATTAGATGTGTTGAATATTATCGATGTGTTGCTTGGTTATAAGATACCGCTGTTACACGAAAAAAGGAACGCATTTCATCCAGTTGTGGTTATCGGTGGAGCTCTGACTTATTTTAACAATGCGCTTTTGAGCTTGCTTGGAGATGTGGTTCATTCAGGGGATTTGACAGATGAATTTTTGTCAATCTTGAGGTCTTTGACAGGAAAAGAGAGTCGTTCTGAAATAATCAATGCTTTTAAAGAAGACCCAAATGCGGTTGAAGGGGAGGACTTTTTGCCCGCAATATCGCACAAGCTATCAAAAAGTGTCTTCATGACCGACAAGGCCGCTTTTGGTTCTCGGTTTTTAATAGAGATAGGAAGAGGATGCAAAAGGGCGTGTAAGTTTTGTGTAGCTGGGCATACTTTTGGTAGAGAAAGGTTTCTTCCCCCCGATGAGTTGAAAAAGGAAATTGATTCACGTAAAGGGCAGATTGAAAACGTTGGTCTGGTTGCAGCAACTGTTACTGATTACCCATGGCTTGAAGAAGTTATTTCTTATTTCAGTAGCGAAAGATTTAAGGTTTCAGTTTCTTCGTTAAGGCTTGACTCACTTTCAGGAGAGCTGTTGCAGCTACTTAAAAAGTCAGGTCAAAGCCAATTTACCATTGCCCCTGAAGGTGGAAGTCAGAGAATTAGGAATAGTTTTTCAAAAGGGATCAGTGAGGAACATATTCATAAAGCCTTAAAAATGGGTCTGACTGCCGGATTTAAAAAGATAAAATTGTATTATATTTTTGGAGCTATCTTTGAATCAGAAGAAGACAGAAAGGGTATTGTTAAGCAGATTCACGAAGCAAGAAAAATGGGATATTCACAGGTTGTAGTAAGCTTGAATCCATTGATACCGAAACCCAGAACGCCCTTTGCGGAGTTACCAATGCTGGATATTGATAAACTACGAAAAATTGAATTTGAATTGAGAAACCAGCTCAATATGAAAGGTGTAAAAGTAGATTTCGAAAGCTTGAAAGAATCAGTTATGCAATTTAGTATAGCCAACATAACCAGCGATGATGCCATAGAATTTCTTGAAAATAGATCTTTTACAACTGAAAGAAAAAAATATCTTCTGGGTCTGGCAAGAAGAATTAATTCAAAGCGAAAGGAGTGGTGAGAATGGCCAAGAAAAACATCCTTGTGATCGATGACGAACCTTCTATAGTTGAACTTTTGGCGTTCAATCTCAAAAAGGAAGGTTACGATGTTTTCAAAGCTTACGACGCTGAGGAAGCGCTACGTGTTTCTGAAGACAATGAAATTGACATGTTCATCGTTGACATTATGCTTCCTGGAATGGATGGGTTCGAACTTGTTAGAAACCTTAGAAGCTCAGAGAAATACAGACAAGTTCCAGTCATTTTCCTCAGCGCAAGAAGTGAAGAATTCGATAAAGTACTCGGACTCGAACTGGGGGCTGACGACTATATAACCAAGCCTTTTAGTGTCAGAGAGGTATTAGCAAGGATTAGAGCTGTATTCAGAAGAATTCAGCAAAGTATCCAGGCTAAGGAGGAAAGGCCGAAGAAGATAACGGCGAGAGATCTTGAAATCGATACAGAAAAGTATGAAGTCAGAGTTCGCGGAAAGCTAGTGAGCCTTACCCCATTGGAATTTGAGTTGTTGAGGTTCCTTGCTGAAAATGAAGGAAAAGTCTTTAGCAGGGATGTGCTTCTCGATAAATTGTGGGGATACGATTATTACGGAGACACAAGAACTGTTGATGTGCACATCAGAAGACTGAGAACAAAGATCGAAGAAGATCCATCAAATCCCAAGTACATAATGACAGTTAGAGGAAAGGGGTACAAATTCAGGGATCCTGGAAAGGAAGACTGAATCTTGATTTATGTTATAACAATAATGGCAGCGCTTATTGCGCTGCTGTTTTTCGAATTTTTAACTTGCAGAAGGACTATAAGCAGATTCATGAAGATAAAGAGACGCATAGCTCGGTTAACAGGAGTAGATGAAAAAGCTGAAATCATCAGCGTTTATGACGCGCTGAGAAAACTCATCAGGGATAAAGACACACATATCGAAATGCTCACTGGAAAAGTCGAATACATGAGAAATGTACTTGATAACATGAACGAAGCTTTTCTCATCGTTGATGAAAACGGGAAGATCGAATATATCAACAATGCTGTTAAAAAGATTGTAGATACCTCCGGGATAATAGGGAAAAAACTAACAGATGTACTGAACAATTTTTTCATAGGAGATCTTTATGAAGAACTAATGGAGACAAAAGCACCGCAGCATAGCGAGATCACGTTCTTTGGAACCAGGAGGGAATATTTTGACTGTGAAATGATACCCGTTTCCCACGCAGGTGTGAACCACGTAATCATCATTTTGAGAGATATAACAAAGGAAAAACAACTGGAAGCGATCAGAAGAGAGTTTGTGTCAGACGTTTCTCATGAGTTAAGAACGCCTCTTACTTCGATTCATGGATATGCGGAGACGCTTTTGGATCATGATCTGAACGACAAAGAAACGGTTAAGCATTTTTTAAGCATCATTGAAAAAGAATCTGCGAGAATGACAAGATTGATCAATGACCTCCTTGATGTGGAGAAATTAGAATCGGGAGATGCTCAATTCGCAGTTACGGATGTAGAGCTTTCAGAAGTTGGTAGATATGTTTTGAAAATAATTGGTAACCTCGCCAAAGAGCTCGGAATAAAGGTTATGAATGACTTTGAAGAAGGAGTTTTTGTTGAGGGTGATTTTGATAGACTGGTACAGCTAACCTTAAACCTTGTGGACAATGCAGTCAAATACACAGCTGTAAAAGAACATGGTCCAAAGGAAGTTTGGCTTCGCATATATGCACTGGCAAATTTCGCCTTTATTGAAGTAGAAGACACAGGTGTAGGCATTCCAGATGAAGCGCAGAAAAGGATATTCGAAAGGTTTTTCAGAGTAGATAAAGCGCGTTCACGGAAAATGGGCGGTACTGGTTTGGGGCTGGCTATTGTAAAATTTATTGCTGATAAGTTGAATGCCACAGTTGAACTTGAAAGTGAATATGGTAGCGGGACAACCTTCAGAGTAAAAATTCCACTTAAGAAGGTGATAAAGTGAGGATCTACGATATTATTTTGAAAAAAAGAGATGGTGATTCTAACACAAAAGAAGAAATCCGAACCCTTATTGAAGGTTATGTAAAGGGTGAAGTCCCCGATTATCAAATTTCCGCCTGGCTTATGGCGGTCTTTTTCAATCATATGACACCCAAAGAATGTTCAGACTTAACGGAAGTAATATTGAATTCCGGTGAAAAAATCGATCTTTCTTCAATAAAAGGAATTAAGGTAGATAAGCATTCCACAGGCGGTGTTGGTGACAAGGTTACTCTGGTTCTTGGTCCCATTGTTGCTTCGCTCGGCTTAACTTTTGCGAAGCTTTCTGGAAGAGGACTTGGACACACTGGTGGTACGATAGATAAACTGGAATCTATTCCTGGTTTTAAAACAACTCTAGAAAAGGAAGAATTTTTTTCAATCGTAAATAATATCGGGATTGCGGTAGCTGGCCAAACTGCAAACATTGCTCCCGCTGATAAGAAGTTGTATGCGTTGAGAGATGTTACCGCAACTGTTGATGAAATCTCGCTTATTGCTTCCAGCATTATGGGTAAGAAACTTGCAATCGGTTCCGATATCATAGTGCTTGATGTAAAAACCGGTTCAGGAGCTTTCATGAAAAAGCTTGAAGACGCCCGAAAACTCGCGAAAGCAATGCTCGATATTGGAAAAAGACATGGAAGAAAAATGTCAGCAGTTGTAAGTGACATGAACCAACCTCTTGGAAATATGGTGGGGAACGCACTTGAAGTTCGAGAAGCCATAGAAACACTAAAAGGGGAAGGGCCAAAGGATCTTTTGGAACTAACGGTTGCCATTGCGGAAAGAATGGCAATTTTATCCGGAATAGTTGATGGAGAGAGCGCAAGAAAAATGATCTATGAAACCATCACCTCTGGCCGAGCACTCA
>NZ_CEYIHJ010000008.1:0-18924 GCF_982836095.1 Kosmotoga sp. | reverse complement strand
GAAGTTTGAAGAATTCGTTGAAGCACAAGGCGGGAACCCTGAAGTGGTCGATAAGCCAGAGCAAATTCTCCCAGCTTCACAGTATAAGTTTACCGTGGAAAGCCCTCAGAAAGGATTCATAAAAAGTATAGATGCCCAGGAAATAGGGATTTCTGCAATGGTGTTGGGTGCTGGGCGTGAAAAGAAAGGTGACAAGATTGATCCAGCTGTTGGCATTGAAATATTGAAAAAGGTAGGAGAAAGAGTAGAAGCTGGAGAACCGTTGGCTGTTATTTACACCAATGATGTGAACAGATATGAATATGCTAGAAAAAGATTGCTTGAGGCTTACAGCTTCTCAATGGATGAAGTTCCAAAACTTGAACTCATACATGAGATATTTTGAGGTTTGAAAATGTGGAAAAGTATTTTGATCACTATCATGATAATGCTCCTGTCAACATTAGCTCTTTCTAAAACTCTTGTATTCTCCTATGCAGGGAAGCTTTATCAGTTTTCCGAAGAAATGCTATTTAAGGACGGTTCCCGTAATTTTGTGTCAGTTGATTTTGTAGATGAAGTTTTGAAAGATAGCATAGTCTCATCATCTGCGAATGGAAAAGAACTTTTTATAATACTTCCAGGTGGAAAGATGCTATCTGTTTACGCGAACTCAGAGAAAGCTATTTTGGACTTCAATGAAACATTTGAACATGTGGTATTATCAAAAGGCTCAAAGATTTATCTCGATGCAAGTTTCATTTGTTACTTTTTAAATCTTTCACAAACCGAGACGGAGAGTAGCGTTATTTTCTATGATCAGCCTTTCAGGCTTATGAACATACAAAAAGGCACTGATAGTGTCATTTTTGAATTTGACAGACCTGTTCCTATGGGATTCATGAACTACTGGCATACAGAAACCGGGGCTCTGATTGTAACCTTCAAGCCCGTTGTATCGGATGATGTGAATATTGGCAGTGAATTTGAGGTTTATTCGGGCAAGCAAATGCTGAGATTTTTGTTAGATGGGAAAAGCGAGTGGTATCAGGCTTATCCTGTCTTTGACGGAAAACGGGTTATCATTCGTAAATCTTCCGGATGGGGGAGAGTATTATCAACTTCATCTGGTGAAAGTTATAAACTCAGCAGTGTCGAGGGAATAGTTTCCGGTAGAAAATTCGTGATTACCCTCCTTGAATTTGAGCCAGAGGCTTTCAAAATAGAACTAGCCTATGGAGGAAATGGGATTCCTTCTGTTAGGGATATACGGGACATTGCAGAGAAAAATGGTGCATTTGCAGTTATAAATGCGGGATATTTTGACCCATCTAACAATTTTCCAATTGGTTTGTTGGTAGATAAAGGCGAAATCGTTAGCCTCCCTTCTCTGGGCAGACCCATCTTTTTTGTTACCCGAGATGGGGAAATAGGGATTTCGAGAATGGATATCGAGCTATTTCTAAAAGTCAACGAGAGAAAGGTTAGAATTAAAGGTGTAAACACGCCTTATAAAGGAGAGCTTCTCGTTTACAATGATCATTTCAATGGTATTATTCCTTACTATGAGGACTTTACCTATTTGAACATAAAGAACGGCATTGTGGTTGGAAAAAGCTATAATGAAAGAGTTGAGAAAGGGACCTATACACTGTTGATTTCTCCAACAGGGCTTGAAAAAACCGGTGAAATAGATGTTGGACAGAAAGTTGAGTTTGAAACCTACAACAGCTATGGATATAACCTTGATTTTGCCGTAGAAGGAGGTCCCTTGATAATATCTAATGGCGATCCGGCAAGCGAATACGAAAGAAATTTTTATAATTCCTCCTTGCTGGATAACAGAGCACCCAGAACCTTTGTGGGAATAACTACACGCGGGTCGCTGGTTTTTATGGTTGTTGATGGGTATCAGTCAAGAAGCTATGGATTAAGTTTTAAAGAAATGATAGAATTTTTCTCGGACAAAAATTTTTCCAATTTGATGTGTCTGGACGGTGGGCGAAGTTCAGCGATCGTTGTCGGGGGTAAGTTGTTAAATTCCCCTTCTTCTGGAGCGCCTGTCCTTCCTGTTGCCATAATGATAGATTATAAGTAGTTTTGGAGGTGGAGTTTATGGACAAGATCAATCCCAAAGACAAACGAAACATTGTTCTTTTGGGTCATCATGGTTGTGGTAAAACCCATTTAATCGATTCCATTCTTTTTACTTCGGGGAAACTCGATCGAACAGGTGTATTCGTCACAGATACCGAAGAAGCTGAAAAAAACCGCAAAGCGAGCTTTTCTCTCGGTATTACCGGCTTAAGCCATAAAGGCGTGAGAATAAACTTGGTGGACACTCCGGGCATGGCAGAGTTCCATGCAGAAACAGTTAATGGTCTTTACTCTTCTGAGAATGTTTTGACAGTCATCAACGCTGTTTCTGGCATGGAAATAATGACAGAAAGATTCGGAAATATTGCCAAGGAACTGAACAAAAGCATAATGGTTTTCTTCAACATGTTGGACAAAGATCGTGCCGGTTACAAGGCCACTCTCGATGAAATCAGAGAAACTTTTGAAAGAACCCCTGTTTTGTTACAGCTTCCAATAGGGAGTGCTTCTGAACTCAAGGGTATAGTTGATCTCGTGGAAAACAAGGCATATATTTATGAAGGCGAAACCGGTAAATTCAATGTCGAAGATGTTCCAGCTGATCTCCAGAACGCCGTAGAAGAAGCTAGAACAAAGATGATAGAAGACGTAATCGAAACTGATGAAGCTCTGATGGAAAAATATTTTGAGGGAGAAGAAATCACCACCGATGAACTCAAGGAAACCTTGAGAAAGGCGTATGTTGAGAATCAGATTATCCCTGTGCTTCTTGGTTCCGCTATGAAAAACATAGGTATCAATCTCCTTCTTGACACTTTTGTATCATTGGGAAAAACACCCGAGGAGGCAGCGCCTTGGTCTGCTGAACTCGTAAATGGTGGAGAAATCTTGGTAGAGCCTTTAGAATCTGAACCTCTTGTGGGATACATTTTTAAATCTACCGTTGACCCATTTGTGGGGAAATTGACCTTCATTAAGGTCATTTCTGGTTCATTAAAACAGGGTGATTCTTTTATGGTTGTGGACCAGGATTCCACAGAAAAAGCTGGGCACTTACTGATAGTTGATGGCACAAAAGATATCGAACTCACAGAAGCCTCTCTTGGTGATATTGTTAAAATTGCCAAGCTGAAAAAGAGCGCTGTCGGAGACACCATCACACATAAAGACCGCCAATTAAAGCTTAAATTGCTTGATTGGCCAGAACCCATGTTGTCAAAATCTGTTCAGCCAAAATCCAAATCGGATATTGATAAAATTAGCAATGGTCTCTCAAGGCTGGCCGAATCAGATCCAACCTTTGTCTGGGAACACGATGCAGAAACTGGTGAGACTGTTATTTCCGGCCTTGGCAGTGTTCATCTCGATATCATGGTGGAAAGACTCAAGAAGCTATTTTCTGTGGATGTGGAAGTGGGAAAACCAAAGATAGCCTACCGAGAAACTATTAGAAGAAAAGTTACAGCAGAGTACAAGCACAAGAAACAGACTGGCGGTCATGGGCAATATGGACATGTTCAAATTGAAATAGAACCGCTGGAAAGAGGTGCCGGTTTTGAATTTGTTGATAAGATAGTTGGAGGCGTAATTCCCAAGAACTACATCCCGGCCGTTGAAAAAGGTATCAAAGAAGCGATGAAAAAGGGTGTTCTGGCCAGTTACCCTGTTGTTGACGTACGCGTTACCTTAGTTTATGGGTCATATCATGATGTTGATTCTTCTGACATGTCTTTCCAGATAGCTGCCAGCCAGGCATTCAAAAAAGGTATGCAGGAAGCTAACCCGGTTATCCTCGAACCAATTATGGATGTGGAAATATTTGTCCCGGACGAAAATGCTGGTGATGTAATGGGCGAAGTTACTTCTCGAAGAGGCAGACCCATGGGAATGGAATCCGTTGGTAAGGGTATTAGTAAGGTCATCGCACAGGTTCCATTGTCAGAAATGCTTGATTTCTCCAGTAAATTGAGTTCAATAACCAGTGGTAGAGGGTACTTTACCATGAAATTTGCTGGCTATCAGGAAACACCACCTGATATTCAACAAAAGGTCATTGTGGAAAGACAGCGAGAATTGGAAGAAGAATAAGCTTACTAAAAAGAGGGGGCTTGAGCCCCCTCTTTTCATTTTTAAGACCATGAACTGTGAAAGAATTCTATTAGTCTGAAGTAAGAAGGGGATATTATGCACTTTGGATACAAAAGCTATGTGATAAAACTCTACGGAATAAGATCTTTAAAAGAAAAAAGAAGCATTTCAAAAAGATTGCAAAATGAGTTAAAAAAATCCTTCAATGCATCAGTTATAGAAAGTGGCAAGCATGATTCAAAAAACTGGCTGGAAATTTCAGCCGGAATGATTGCAAATTCAAAAGGCGAGCTGGAATCACTTTTCCAATGTATTGAAAAGAGGATTTCCGAAAACGGATTCGATATCATTGAAGTAACCACAGAAATCTGGTAAATCAAGGAGGTGGGGATATGAAAAAGGCAACAGTGCTGCTGATTGTTTTCTTACTTTTAACTGTGTTACTCCAAGCTAAAGAGAAGCTGTATGTCTTCAACAATTTTGTGGTTTTAGTGGGCGACGCAACGCCTTCAACAGAAACTTTTACCATTGAAGCTCCGATTAATGCTAAATTAGAATGGCAAAACTTTCTCGCAACTGGATTACCTCAAGAAACTCAAATCGCTTACAAAAGGAAAGACGATCTTGAAAGTTTATACAAAAAGAATTTAAGGAAAAATATCCGCTTTAGATTTTCATGGGGTGAAGAAAAGGAATTGTATTTGATTTCTACAACGCCGGTGCTAAAGGATATGAAGAGTGGAGCGATTTACTACAAACCCGAAGGATATCCCATCTTTCCGGAAACGGAATTTAGTTCTGTGGACAAATTTATCCTTCACTTTCCAAAATCCCCGGAAAGCAGAATTTTCTATTCATACGTTATTACAAACGGAGGCTGGAATGCTAGCTACATGATTAGATTTGATGAAGTGAGTATGATAACTGGTTATATGAGTCTTAATCTTGATTTTGATCCTGGGCAAAGAGAATGCTATGTTGTAGCCGCCGACATTCCTGAACCCAATATCAATCAGGTTGTAAGAGGGCTTTATAAAGCGGAAGCACTGAACTTTGCCGCATCACCTGAGGGAAAGTCCCCGGATTTCATCTTCTATCGGTTGCCTGTCATTCCATTGGAAGGTGGCGCGAAGATTGCTTTCCTTTCAGAAGAGATAACACCGATAAAAAGGTATGTATATCGTCCCAGCTTCCTTGGTTCTTTTACAGGGGTTTCTATTGACTATGAAATCAAAAACCTTCCTTTCGATTTACCAGCTGGGACTGTGCAGCTTTTTGATGGAGATAGGTATTCAGGTTTTACTTCTATAACCACACATGTTAAAGGAGAGGTACTGAATTTAACCAACGTTGCAAAGTCGCTTGAAGTCACGGCGAAATCGAAAGATGCATTTATCGGAAAAAGCTATAACGCTTTGAAGTATCGTAGAGTTTACATATTGAAAAATACCGATAGCGAGTCACATGAAGTTACAATTTCAGATGTTCTTCCATTGGGAACGATAAAATATGTTCTATATGTAAATGGAATTGAGAAAGAGCTAAAAATAAATGAGGGAGGCGATTTTGAGGTTACTATCACCGTTCCTGACAAAGGTGAGGTGACAATAACCCTTGAGTATTCAGTTCCAAAAAGTTGAGAAGCTGAAAATCATTGCACAAGCGCTTTGTAGAAGCAATCGGATAAAACATATACTGGGTGTTGAGAAGCTCATCGTAAAATTGGCTGACGTTTATAACCTCGATAAAACTTCTTGTCGTATGATGGCTTTGGGACACGATCTCTTCCGGGATATTGATGGAAGAATTCTTCTGAACATGGCTAATAGCTTTAACTATACCTTTAACAAGCTGGAGGCGGAAAAGCCGGTTCTGCTTCATGGAAAATTAGCAGCCCTATACTTGAAAAGGGTATTTAATGTTAACGACGAAATCTTCAAGGCTGTTTTTTGGCATGTTTCTGGACATCCAGATCTTTCTAACTCTGCTAAAGCCTTGCTTATAGCTGACATGGCAGAGGAGAACAGAACATTCCCGGAGGCATCCTTAATTCGAAAAAATGCCTTTGACAATCTGGAAAAAACCTACGCAGCCGTGATAAGATTAAAGATGAGCTGGGCATTGAAAAGTAATCAGTTTATCTTACCGGAGACAGTGAATACCTGGAATCGGCTATTGCTTGGGGGTGTTTTGATTGGCAACTATAAGAATTCGCAATAAGAAAAGCAGAAGTAGTTATGGTATTATGATTGCCCTTGTTGTGGTTTTAGTGCTTGTAATTGGCGCTGCTTATTTTTATTTCCAGATATCTGTCATACGAAACAGTGAAGAATTTCAGGCAAAGAAAATAGATTACTTGATTCATGTTGATGCTGAAAATCCGTTTTATATTCTCATACGGAATAAGAAAGATTATGGCACTGTAATCCTCGAGCTACCTGAATATCTTGCTCTTGAGCCGCTTGAAAAAACGTTAAGCGGGAATTCTCTTAATGAAACCAAGAAATTGATAGATAGCTGGCTGGGTATAAGCAGCGATGAATATTACTACTGGGAAACAGATCAAAAGGGTATCAAAGAACTTGCTTTGAAATTCGGGTTGAATACGGACAATTACCAGGAATTGCTTGACAGACTCTCGAGAAGAGGATTGGAATTCTTTGATTATTGGAAATTGAAAAGTTATGTAGATACAATTTTAGAGCGTGACAGTGATGCAAGTATTTCAAAAGCTGGATTTGCTGCAATTTTACAACGGCTGAGCGAAAGCAGCCTGAAATATTTCAAAGTCTCTACCATTACCCAATACCCAATAGAAATCAGGACATCCCTTTCGGAAAGCCCTGTTAAGAAGCTGTATCTTGAAGAAAAATCGCTTGAAGATCTCATGGCGCTTTTTGCGGAGTGGTAATGGTAAATGCCTTTGAAAAAGGGATTGATTTCTCTCATAGCGATATTGTTGCTTCTTTCGATTTTTTCTCTTCAGCTTATTGCATTTGATGTTTTTACCCGCTTCAAAGAGGCTGAAGGCACAGGTTTTTTCTTGCTTCTTGGTACTGATTCTGGCGGGAAAAATTCGATAGGAGGGAGAACGGATTTTATCCTTGCTCTGAAGTCAGGAGAAGCCGGATTGGAAGCTCTCAGAATTCCTAGAGATACTCTTGTTTCCTGGGATGGAAAAGAAATGAAGATAAATGCGTTGCTAAATCGATTTGGAATAGAAGCCATGAAAAAGAGTGTTGAAAGCATAGTAAAGGGAAGTTGCTTTGGCTATATGGTTTTAGATTATTCTACTGTGGTCAAATTAACTGATTTCGTTGGTCCAGTAGAAGTTGAAATCACAAAGCCCATGCACTATGACGATTATCAACAGAATCTACACATACATTTCGATCCTGGTATTTATCACCTTGCGGGAAATGAACTTTTAGGATATCTAAGATACCGATACGATGCTTCAGGAGATATAGGTAGGATTGACCGTCAAAAGGATGTTATGGAAAAGCTACTAAATAACTTTCGAGAGTTATCATTTTCGGGCATGTTCAAGACAGCAGTATTTTTTGCAAGGAACACCCGAATGGAGTTTGATTTTGTACATGCCCTTAGTTTTGCAAGTAATCTTCTGAATAATGGTTTTTCAATTTCTTTTAGAACACTTCCCTATCGTCTCGATGAGGAAGGCAACATAATAATCTCCGAAGAAGCAAATGAAAAAGTGAACGAAGTGAAAGTACTTGTTATAAACAATATCCCCGGGTTCAGATCCTTTGCTGAGATCGTCAAAGGGCAATGGCTCAAAAGAACAGGTTTGCATGTGGATACAATTGACGAATACCTTCACATACGAGATGTTGCTTCACAAGAAACCGTTATATTCATAAACAATCCTGCTGATGAAATAATAAAATTCTTCGGAGCTGCACATCCTCTGCACAAACCACGGGTATTCAGGACATATCAGCTTCAAGGAGTGAGAGAATATTACTCACTTCTGGATGTGTATTCCAAGAATAGATATTATATTTCCGATTATGACTATATTGTCTTGCTTGGGAGTAGGAAATGAGAAAATTGTTGCTTGCCGGGAAACTCGCAAAGAGCTTTGCGTTTAAGGAAAAAAAGCATTTTGTAATACCCGTAATTGCTATCGGAATTGGGTTTGCGGGGCTTATTGTCATTCTCTCAGTAATACACGGTTTTGATGCTTTGTTGTTGGATTCATTAACAGGCTTTTTCCCCCATTTACTTGTAGATAGCACTTCAAAGCCTGCTGACGATATAGATGGAATTTCCCGGATATTTCATCTTGAATTGTCAGAAGGCGTCATATCCATGGGAGGAAAATTCAAAGGGGTAATCGTCTATACCACGGATGCAGAAGGTCTGGGATTTTTTTCCCGCTTTGTGCTTTCCGGTGAGCCCCCAGAAGATGGTGAGATATTGATTGGCTCAGCACTTTCAGAATCGTTGGGACTTAAACCCGGAGATGCTGTGCAAATGACATGGAGCGTAATTAACCGTCCCTTTTCACGTCGAGTAATTGTATCGGGTATTTTGAAAACAGGGGTTTATCAATTTGACTCGAATATCTGTATCGCCAATGACAACAGCAGTAACGGCTTGTGGGCGATATATCTTAACGATCCCAGGCAGGCCAACAGGGTGAAAGAAGAGCTTGGCAAAAAGATTGCTGGCAATATCTACACCTGGACGGAGTTAAACGAAAGTTTTGCGAAAGCTGTGAAGGTGGATGAGTTTTTTGCACTTGTAATAACGCTTTTTGTGGTTCTTTTGTCGGGTTTCGGAATAATGAATGCCATACTCTATTCTGTCTTAACCAGAAGGCATGAAATCGGGATATTGAGTTCATTGGGATTGTCTCCTGGCTATATAGCCTTTGTATTTTGGATGCAGGCTGTAATAGTCTCTATTGTTGGCCTGCTGCTCGGCAGTATCATTGGAGGAGTATCTTTGCTGATTATTTCGGGTGTCAAGGTGCCATTGCCTGAGGAGGTTTTTTATGCAACTTACCTACCTGTCAAATTCAGCTGGTCAGATTTTCTGTTAGCGCTTATCTTTGAGTTCGTATTGATAACCATCTTTTCGTTGATTCCTGCAAGGCATGCTGGAAAAGTCGATCCCATGGAGGTATTGAGATATGAGTGACGCTGTACTTGAAGCCCGAAAAGTCGTTCATTCTTATGGTCAGGTAAATGTTCTCAGGGGGCTTGATTTTACAGTGGATTCACCCGAAATCTGTGGTATTTTCGGTAAGTCAGGCTCTGGAAAGTCAACTCTAATCGCTATACTTGCCGGTTTGATGAAGCCGGTTTCAGGCGATATCTTTGTAGATAGCAATAAGGTATATGAATCCTTCCGGTCGATGCTTTCTATGAGAAAGCGAATGGGAATAGTTTTTCAACTCAGGAACCTACTCAAAGAGCTAACGGTTGAGGATAATCTAAAAGTCGCTTCTTTGGCTAGAGGGCAGGAAATAAAGTCTGAGGAAATCAATGAATTACTATCGACAATGGGAATATCTCAGCTAATATACCGTTATCCTTCAGAATTGTCAGTTGGAGAACAGCAAAGAGTGGCAATAGTACGTGCCCTTGTTGGAAAGCCAAAGATTGTATTTGCAGATGAACCCACTGGCAGCGTAGATGAAGATAACAAGAAGGGGATACTTAGGCTTTTTCGCAAAATTACAGAACGTAGAGTTCCAATAGTGCTTACCAGCCATGATGCTGAAACTCTGAATATCTGTGACAAGGTTTTCGAACTCAAAAATGGCTTGTTGAAGGAGGTTCTAATAACGTGAGAAGCATACTTAGAGATTTTTCTGAAGAGTTTTTCAAAATCCTCAGCTTTCCAAAGGAAAAATGGTTCTCCTTTTGGTTGGAATACAGAAAAGATCATCCCAGAATATGGGAAGAGTATCTCATGAAAAACTGCATGAGTGAGAGAGACGTTGAGAAGACACTCGCGGGTATGGAACGAAGAGAACTCGATTACCTTCATCAAAGATGGCTTTCATTGGGATCTGAAGTAAAGAGTACGGTATTGAAAAACCTCAAAAATCTCTCTGGTTTTCTTGAACTGTCCAGAGAAGATTTTGTGGTTTTCCTCATGGTGGCTTTTGGCAAAACAGAGAGTATAGTTGTTCCCACATCTCGCGGGCATGTAGTTATGATAGATCTGCTTTCCTTGAGCAGAAAAGGCATGCTCGATTCCGTTGATGATTTTATCATCGAGAAAATGAAGGAGTTTAAAACATATAGGGAATACATGGTTTCTAAAGATACCGATGAAGAGGAAAAGGTAGAGAAGTTCAAAAAACTTTTTACTTTATTGCAATCAGCCCTGAACCCTCTTTCAGGGGAAGAAGCGCTGAGAGAGGTAGTAAAGCTTCTCGATCACTATGTTGAATACTATAATTGGACGGGCTTCTATCTCGTCAGCTCAAAGAAACAGCTGGAACTTGGCCCATTTATTGGAGAGCCAACTGAGCATGTGAAAATAAAATTCGGCCAGGGCATATGCGGTCAGGCTGCGGAGTCGAAGGAAATCTTTGTGGTTCCAGACGTCAGTAGAGAGAAAAATTACCTGAGTTGCAGTGATAAGACGAAATCCGAAATCGTGGTTCCCATTATTGATATGGGAAACATTATCGGTGAAATAGACATAGATAGCCATCACATAGACGCCTTTTCAGCAGTCGATGAAGAGTTCCTGGAAAAGATATGCGAGTTTCTGGTTAAAAGTGAAAAGTTGAAAAGGCAGTAGTTGTTTTTAACCATATAGTTTTGTTAATACTAACAGCATGGTAAAATTGTGGTGATTTCGGTGTTTATGAAGGAGTGATCACATGAGATCAGGGACTCCCGTGGTTCTATTTTACACAGAGTCTGAAGAGGAAAAGAGAATTGCTGAAAAGTTTTTCATAAATTACCAAACAAGGGATTGCACTGGTTTGGAAGAAGAAAAGCTTTATTCTGTTATAACTGGAAAAACCGGAAATTCCAAATCTCAAAAGCTGGATTTGAGAGGTTATTCTTTTATGATTTTCCATAACATTGAAAGCAAGGAAATACCCGAAATATTGAAACATTTTCGGAAAGTATCCAAGAGTAACTGGATATTTGCTACTACAACAGAAAATAATTTAAGTTGGACTCTGAAAGACCTTTTCCATGAACTTGTTGAAGAGCATGAAAACATGCATAAATACAATAACTCTTCAAGGAAAGGCAGAAAGGCGTGATCTGGTTATGAAAAAGCAGTATGTGACAATCGAGGAAATATCACGTATTGAGCTTCTTAATGTTATGAATGAAGCCTTCAGCGATTATGTCCTAAACTTCCACTGGAATCTTGAAAGCCTTGAAAGAGATCTGGTTGAAAATGCCATTTCCATGAAAGATTCAGCGGTCCTCAGGATTTCGGGGAAAGATATCGGCTTTTTTTTGGTGGGATTTAGAGAGAATACCTGCCGTATAGGTCTCATGGGAATGCTGAAGAAATTCAGAGGAAGTGGTTTTGGACTGGAAATTCTGGATAAAATTGTAGAAGGTTGTAAATGGAAAAACATCAGCAAAGTGATTCTTGAAATCCCAGAAATGGATCTTGTATCTCAGAAATTCTATGAAAGATATGGGTTCAGAATAAGCAGGAAATTGATTTCCTTTTACAAGACTTTGCCTGCCAATGAAGATTTGAGCCTATCTCTTGAACCGCTGCCCTTCAAAGAAGTACAGGATATGGCGATGCGCATTTCGGGAGAATATCATCGAAAACACAACTGGTACAATGATCCAAAAGCACTATCTTATCTAACAAAATACAACAATTTTTCGGGGATCAAAAACGATGATGAATTATTGGGATATTGTATTTGGAGCCACAAAGATGAATTTGCATATGTACTGGATTTTGGTCCTGCAGCGGGAGTTGACTACAACGAGCTTGTTGAATATTTGGAACGTGCATTTGGTGGAAGTTATGATAAGCTTCTCTTACCGTGGATACCTGAGGATGATGTCATCTTCACTATGTTATCGAAGAAAGACTTTGAGAGGATAGCTGTTCAGAAGGAAATGGAACTTCGCTTAGCTCACTGAGAGGGTGATTCCTGTGGAAATCATTAGAACGGTGCATGAAATGAAAGCCACAGCATTAGAACTTCTTTGCAGGGGTGTTACCCATGGTTTGGTGCCAACGATGGGCTATCTTCATGAAGGGCATCTCTCTCTTGTGAAAAAGGCAAGAGAAGACAATGATATTGTCACAGTAAGCATATTTGTGAACCCGACCCAGTTTGGCCCCAATGAGGATTATGGCAATTATCCACGGAATGAAAAACGTGACCTTTCATTTCTCATGGAGCTTGGAGTCGATTATGTATTCATTCCAACGGTTGAAGAAATGTATGAAACTGGCCATTCCACTTTTGTAGAGGTTGAAAATTTGACCAAAGGACTTTGTGGTGCGAGAAGGCCCGGTCATTTTCGCGGTGTTGCTACCGTAGTAACCAAATTGTTCAATATAATCATGCCTACAAGGGCTTACTTTGGACAAAAAGATGCCCAACAGTTCCGGGTTATTAGAAGAATGGTGAGGGATCTCAACATTTCTGTGGAGCTTGTTGAGATGCCGATAGTTCGAGAATCTGATGGACTGGCGATGAGTTCGCGAAATGTTTACCTTTCTCCTCCCGAACGGATTCAGGCACCTTTCATACACAAAGCTTTACTAAAAGCGGTGGAGCTTGTAAGAAAGGGGATTACCGACACTCATACGATCAAAACTGAAATGATAAAAACACTGAGTAAAGGGGATTTGATCAATATAGACTATATTGAAATAGTCGACGAGCAAACACTGGCTCCAGTAGACGATTTGAAAGAAGCGAAAAGTGGTAAGGTAATCCTCGCAGTCGCGGCTTATCTTGGTAAAGCCAGGCTTATTGACAATGAGATTGTTAAAGTGCTTTAGTCTTTACCAAGCAACTCTTTTTCATACAAAAGTAAATATTTGAGTAGCTCCACTCCCACATCTGGAAGTTCAAATATAGAAATTTTGAAAAACTCCTTACGGTCGATTGCTATCAGTTTTGCCCCGGCTTTTCCAATTAGTGCTGAGTCAGCCTTTGAACCAGTTAAAATGTGAAGTTCGCCAAAGGTGGCACCTTGTGGAATTGCTGTTAGTTTGAAGAACTTGCTTCCATGTTGCTTGATTACCCAAAGTTCGCCTTCAATCACGTAGTATATTTTATTGAGCGGAACTCCCTCTTCGACAAGAGGGGTGTCCTCTTCGAAAAAAGTAATTTTGTTCTCATTAGCATTGATGATTTTATTGTAAAAGGTTTTAGGATAGATTGGTACACCCTTTGTCAATATATAAGCAGTTTCGTTTAGTTCAAAAACACTGAAAAGTTTTCTCACATAGTCCGAAACTACATCTTTTGAATTATCCAGTAAGCTTGTTAATAGCTCAGCAGCGGAATTATAATTTGAAAGGTTTAGTTCAGCAAGGGCCAGAAACAATTTTACGGGTCTTGAAAGAAGAGAATTTTGGTATTGATTCAGATAGCACCTGAAATTATGAGCTGCGTTGGTAAAATCCTTCTTTTGGAGATATTTCACAGCTTTCCTGTATAGAGGCTTTTCGCCAAAAAGGAGTGGTGGATATTTGTTGAGCAGAGCCTGTCTTTTAGATATCAAAATTGCCGTTACTTCCTCCATTGATTGAAGCTTATCGCTTAATTCTTCGCCAAAATAAGGCAGCTCCTCAACGGCTTTTAACAGCGCTCTCTGCAGGAGTTTTGGATTTTTCTTGATGAATTCCAATATCTCTTCGATCGACCCGGCAATCAGCGATGTAGCTCCAACGGCATAAACATCACCTGTACACTTTCTAGATACTATACTCACAGGGTCTATTAGGTCACCAGCAATAAAAATGCGGTCAATACCATTGCGTTTCAAAATAGCGCCACCAGATTGGATAATATAAGCAGTAGAAGTTTCCTGCCCTAAGTGGACGATTTTTTCATCAGGGTCGAATTTGACTTCTTTCACAAAGACAGCTCCTTTTCTAGAATAAGTGACACCCCTAGGGGTGTCACTTATTACCAGAGATTGAGTTCATCAAGGTTTTTTTCGACAATCTCCGCTGTATCTCTTGCAATAACCAGCTCTTCATTTGTAGGCACTATGAGTACCTTCACTGTTGAATCGGGAGTCGAAATGAGTTTTTCGCAAGCCTTGCAGTCATTCGCTTCTTCATCGAGTTTTATCCCCAAATATCCGAGATATTTGTCTACCACATTTTTCCTAAGATAAGGGCTATTTTCTCCAACACCAGCGGTAAAGGAGATTGCATCTACGCCGTTCATTGCAGCAGCATAAGCACCAATGTATTTTGCAATTCTGTATTCGTATATATCATGAGCAAGCCTACAGATTTCATCACCAGCAATTGCTCCGTCTTCAATTTCCCTCATGTCACTATACTTTCCACGTGTTAAGCCAAGCATGCCGCTTTTCTTGTTGAGTATTTCTGTAATTTCCTTGGGCGATAAACCTTCTTGTTCCTGGAGAAAAGGAACAATTGCAGGGTCGATATCGCCTGATCTGGTACCCATTACTAAACCTTCCAAAGGGGTAAAGCCCATGGAAGTATCCACAGATTTTCCGTATTTCACTGCAGCAATGGAAGCACCATTTCCCACATGAACAGTGATGATCTTTAGTTCTTCAATGGGTCTTTCGAGTATGACAGCAGTCCTTGCGGCAACATAACGATGGCTTGTGCCATGGAAACCATAGCGTCTTATTTTGTACTTTTCGTAATAGTTGTAAGGAATAGCATAAAGATATGCTTTCGGATCCATTGATTGATGGAAGGCAGTATCAAAAACAGCCACTTGCGACGCATTTGGTAAAAGCTCCATCGTTGCTTTTATTCCTTGGATATTTGGCGGGTTGTGCAAAGGTGCCAAAAAAGCGTTGGCTTCTATTTCCTTGATGACTCTGTCATTGATTCTCACAGAAGATGCAAAGAGCTCGCCACCATGGACGACTCTATGACCCACAGCATCGATTTCAGATGTGTCTTTGATCACACCAAGTTTTTCGTCCGTAAGCGTTGAAATGATAAGGTTAAGTCCTTCTTTGTGGTTAACAACATCTTCATCTATTTCGTATTTTTCGGACCCCTTTTTGTGTTTCAACCTTGAACCCGATATACCTATTCTTTCAAGAAGGCCTTTCGCAAGAACGGTTTCATTATCCATTTCTAGCAGCTGATACTTAATCGATGAAGAGCCACAGTTGATTACCAATATTTTCACAAAGCACACCTCCAGGTCAGGCTTTATTTGAACAACCAAGTAACCTCATTCTTTCTCTTATCAGTTTCTTCACATATTCCTTTGGTACTTTGAAGTATTTTCGCGGGTCAAATTCTGTGGGATTTCCAGCGAGGAATTCTCTTAATCCAGCTATGAAAGCCATTCTCAAATCCGTATCAGTGTTCACTTTGTTTATACCATATTTCACCGTCTCTTTCAGTATTTCTGAAGGGACACCCCTGGCACCCTTAAAGCTTGCACCATATTCTTCAGCCAGTTTCACAATATCTTGTGGGACACTGGAAGCTCCATGTAGCACAAGTGGTATCCCGGTGCGTTCTTTTACCTTCTTAAGCCTGTCATAATCAAGCTTTGCTTCGCCCTTGAATTTGAAAGCGCCATGGCTTGTGCCAATAGCCGGTGCAAGGAAATCAACACCTGATTTTTCAACGAATTCCACGGCTTCATCAGGATCTACAAGAGCTGCCTCATGGGCGTCAACCACGACGTTATCTTCTATTCCTACAAGCCTGCCAAGCTCAGCTTCAACAGAAACATCGACACTGTGAGCAATCTCCACGATTTTCTTTGTCATACTGAGATTTTCTTCAAAAGCATACTCTGAAGCGTCAATCATCACCGAAGAATACCCCGCTTTTATAGCTGCTACAATGTATTCAAAATGTTTTCCATGATCAAGATGGAGCGCAACAGGTATATCTATGCTATCAGCATATTCTCTTACCATATCAACAAAGAGTTTAGCTCCTCTCATGATATTCCCATTTCCCGCGTATTTGATTGCACCTTCTGATGTTTCAATGATCACGGGTGCTCTTTCTTCAAGGCCAGCCTCGATAATAGCTTGAAGAAATTCAAGATTATTGATGTTCAAAGCGGGAACTGCATAAAATTCCTGACTTGCCTTCTCAAGAATATCCTTTGTATTCACATATGGCATAAATACATCCCTCCTATGTAGTAATCAGTTTAAAATTGTATAGTGTTTCACAAATCCCGCTAATCAACGATTAGCCAATATGAAAATTTCACTTAATCCAGTGCGAGATATTTTTTGCGCTGTTCTAAGTGGATTTCATGGTATTCACGATAAGATTATAACACCGGAAATACGCTTTCACATATTATGATGGCGAAAACCGCCAAAGGCCTTGCGCTTCTGTGATAAGGCCTCTAAGCTGCAAATCTAACAGCTCTTCCATGAGTTGCCCGTATTCAAACCCCGTTAGAACGAGGAGTTCGTTGAAATCCTTTGGACTATCTCTTAAAAGATTCAGAACAACAGAATCAGAATTTTCTATCTTTGGCTTTTCTTCAATGACTGGAGTAAATCCAGGAAATTCTTCGAGGATATCAGCGAGTTCGGTTACCGGCTTAGCCCCGTTTTTTATCAACCAGTTTGTTCCTTCGGAGTTCCTTCGGGTTATGTCACCGGGGATGGCTAAAACCTCTCTGCCATTTTCAAGAGCAAGTCTTGCAGTGATTAAAGAGCCGCTTCTAATTGTTGCTTCAACTATAACAGCAACTCTGGAGAGCCCAGCGATAATTCTATTGCGCCTGGGGAAGTTTTGTTTCATAGGTGGCGTTCCAGGTAAGAACTCGCTTATGATGCAGCCTTTTTTGAGTATTTTATGGAATAATTCTCGGTTGCTTGAGGGATAAACAATGTCAATTCCGGTTCCGAGCACAGCAATAGTTTTACCGCCAGCATCAAGGCATCCTCTATGAGCACAAGCATCGATACCCGCAGCCAGGCCGCTGATGATTACAAATCCCTTCTCGCCAAGCTCTTTCGAGAATTGCTTAGCAATGCTTGTCCCATACGAGGTGGCTTTTCTTGAACCAACAACAGCTATCGTGCCGTCTTCAAAAAGTAGCTTTTCATTACCCTCAAAGAAAATAACTGTTGGAGGCGCATTGATATTTCTGAGATATTCGGGGTAATTATCCTGAATATAAACGAGCAGGTTCTCTTTATACTTTATGAGTACTTTCTCGACGGCTGAAACCGATGCTACCGCTTTCTTCTGCTTATATTCGGGAAGAAAGGGTATCCTGCTTTTCAACAATTCATTTAAGCTTATACCCTCGGCTATGATGCTGTTCATCTCATTTACGGAAAAATCGCCAGAAAGTGATATCAACGCGTATTCCAATGCTTCCATTTTTACAATATAAAGGCACTTAAGTCCTCATTCTCCGCTATGTCTTTGATTCTGGAGTTTACGTATTCCCTGTCTATGATTAGACTTTTCGTTTCCGTATCTGGAGCGTTATAGGAAATCTCTTCGAGAACTTTTTCGACAACTGTGTACAATCGTCTGGCACCAATATTTTCAAGCTTCTCGTTGAGCGAATAAGCAACATGTGCGATTTCTCTAAGCCCGTCGTCAGTGAAGCTCAACTCTACCCCTTCTGTCTGAAGGAGATATTTGTATTGCTTTATGATGGCATTTTTGGGTTCGGTAAGAATACGGTAAAAATCGGCCTCCGTAAGTGCGTTTAGTTCAACCCTTATTGGGAACCTTCCTTGAAATTCCGGAATCAAGTCTGAAGGTTTCCCGACATGGAAAGCACCAGCGGCAACAAACAATATGAAATCGGTTCTGACAGGTCCGTATTTTGTATTGATAGTTGTACCTTCAATTATCGGTAGCATGTCACGCTGGACACCTTCACGAGAAACATCAATACCACCTTTCCCACTTCTGGAAGTAACTTTGTCTATTTCATCGATGAAGATAATCCCGCGATTTTGCACTCGTTCAATGGCTTCAGAAATGACTTTATCCATATCAAGTAACCTTTCAGATTCGATGGGCAAAAGAAGTTTTCGTGCTTCTGAAATTTTGACTCTCTTTTTTTTCTTTTTCTTCGGCAGCATTCCCCCGAGAATGTTCGACATATCGATTCCCATATCTTCCATTCCGGGAATCATTACCATAGATTGCCCACGCTCTTCCATCTCTATCTCAATTTCAAAATCCTCGAGCGTTCCTTGTCTTAATTTTTCGCGATATTCTTCTCGTTTACGCCTTATTCTTTCTACTTCATCAGCCGAAGGACGTTGTTGTGGAGTTCCCTGGAAGAGCTCGAAAATGTTTCGTGGTTGTTGGCCTTTGGGTTTAGCACCTGGAACTAACGCATCAAGTATTCTCTCTTCTACAAGAAATTTTGCCTTTTCCTCGACGCCTTTCATTTTTTCTGTTTTTACCATATTGACGCCAGCGTCGACCAGTTCTCTTATCATCGAATCCACATTTTTCCCTACGTAACCAACCTCGGTGAACCGGGTTGCCTCAACCTTTATAAAAGGTGCACCAGAAAGTTCAGCTAGTCTTCTTGCAATTTCAGTTTTTCCAACACCTGTGCTTCCAATCATG
>NZ_CEYIHJ010000007.1:0-29103 GCF_982836095.1 Kosmotoga sp. | reverse complement strand
GTGGGTACAACCTCGATAGAAAAAAGTGAGCTGATCAGTAGCAAATTACGAAAGAAAGGCATTCCTCACGAAGTTCTAAATGCTAAGCGTCACGAACGTGAGGCTGAGATTGTTGCAAAAGCCGGAGAAAAAGGGACAGTAACCATTGCAACGAATATGGCGGGCAGAGGGACTGACATAAAACTGGGAGAAGGCGTCAAAGAACTTGGCGGACTTTTTGTCCTTGGAACGGAGAGACATGAAAGCAGGAGAATTGACAATCAGCTCATCGGGCGTTCCGGCAGACAGGGGGATCCGGGTGAGTCGAGGTTTTTCCTATCATTGGAAGACGATCTCATAAGGCTCTTCGGGGGCGAAAAGATAGGAAGCGTAATGAATACTTTGAAAATGAAACCCGGTGAACCAATAGAACATCCTCTGCTGAGCAAGATAATAAATTCTGCACAGAAGAAAATCGAAGGGATTCATTTTTCCATACGAAAGAGGCTTTATGAACTGGATTCTGTTGTAGATAAACAGAGAAGCGCTATATATGCTCATAGAAACTGGCTGCTCAGCGGTGAAAACTTCGATGATCATGTGAAAGAAATCTTCGAAGATGTAATATCCAGAAGACTGGACGAACTGGGAGAAGCGCCACCGCAAGAAAGGCTGAAGGAAATTTTCCCTTTCATTCCGGCCAGATTGCTCGATTCCGTTAAAGCAACTGATATTGCGAATTTGCGTGAAGGGATTATGGAAGCCCTTTTGAAGGTTTATGAAGAGAAAAAGAAAGAATTTGCCGAAGAGTTCGTGAAGGTATTCAAATTTCTCATGTTGAGGATGATAGATGAACGCTGGCGAAAACATCTTGAAGCCATTGAACATTTGAAAGATTCCGTGGGATTGAGGGCTTATGGCCAAAAAGACCCTGTGTTAGAATTCAAAAAGGAGTCGTATACACTCTTTCAGGATATGATAGATGGTCTTTATGATGATGTAGTAACTGTTCTGACACGCCTCGTGAAAATCGATAGCGAAAAAGTCGAAAAAAAGGCTAAAAGTGAAATAAACAATTTGAATTATATCCATTCCGATTTTTCAACCGTATCCAGCAAGGCGACAGAAAAGAAAGGTACACGTAAGAGCGCATACAAGAAACGTTTTAAGATAAAAAGGTAATTGCTATTGGAGGTGCGTAATGCTTAGTTATGAGACTAACTCAAGGATAAACGAGCTCAAAGAGAAGTTTAAATCTATGAGCTCTACAATTGACCTTGAAAAAACAAAGAAAAGACTGATGGAAATAGAGAAAAAGCTCTCTGATCCTTCGATATGGTCAGACCAAAAGGCTGCTGGCAAGCTCGGGCAGGAAGCGCAATCCTTGAGAAGTCAACTTCAGCTTCTCAACGAGGCTCAAGAAACCTTTGAAAATATAGAAGTTGCGGTAGAGCTTGCCGAAGAAGATGAGAGTTTCGCTGAACAGGTTGAAGAATTGATCAAAGATGCAGAGCGCAAAGTCAGGGAGTTCGAGCTAAACATACTCCTTAGTGCCCCTTATGATGCCAGCAACGCCTTTTTGAGCATACATCCGGGAGCTGGTGGCACGGAGTCTCAGGACTGGGCTTCCATGCTTTTGCGCATGTACACCAGATGGGCCGAAAAGAACAACTACAAAGTAAACGTCATAGAACATCAACCCGGTGATGAAGCTGGAATAAAAAGCGCCACAGTGCAAATTGTGGGTTCGTACGCATATGGAAAACTCAAATACGAATCAGGGGTTCATCGGCTGGTGAGAATATCCCCTTTTGATGCCAACCACAGGAGGCACACCTCTTTTGCCTCGGTAAGCGTTTCCCCTGAAATGGAAGATGATGTGGAAATAGAAATACAACCAGATGAATTGCGCATTGATACATACAGGGCTGGTGGCGCGGGAGGACAACATGTTAACCGAACAGAATCCGCCGTGAGAATAACTCACCTTCCCACGGGAATCGTTGTAACCTGCCAAAATGAGCGTTCACAACATCAAAACAAAGCAACTGCTATGAAGATTTTAAAGGCAAAACTGTTCGAGCTCGAACTCGAGAAGAAAAGAAAAAAGAAAATGAAATTGCTTGGTGAGCAGAAAGAAATTGCCTGGGGAAGTCAGATAAGATCGTACGTTTTCCAACCCTATACCATGGTGAAAGATCATAGAACTTTACATGAGACCGGGGACATTCAGGCTGTTATGGATGGAGAACTCGATACTTTTATCGAAAAGGAATTGCTTTTCTTTGCCGCAGTAGAAAAAAGCGACGACTAATATTCCTAATCCTGAAATCGCCTTTTGATGAAGTTTTTAGAAGTCAAAAAAATTCTTAAACAAAATTTGACATTGCCGGGTAAAAAGTGATAATATTTTATACGAGCGGAGTGAATGACATTGCCAAGAGAGTACCATGAGTCCCACCGGAGCGTGATGGTTCACGAAGCGCTCCATTATTTGCTTACAAAGGATAATGGCGTTTACGTGGATTGTACGTTGGGTGAAGGTGGGCACACGAGAGCTATTATTGAAGCAACCTCGGCAAAATCCACCGTTATTGGTTTGGATGTGGACGCTGAGGTTTTAGCATTAGCGGAGCGGAAATTACGGGATATTCAGGGAAACGTACATTTGTTTAATGTTTCTTATCTGAATTTCGACATTGTTCTGGAATCATTGGGTATTGACAGGGTCGATGGTTTTTTGCTCGATCTTGGCGTTTCTACCTACCAGCTCAAAGCAAAAGGAAGAGGATTTAGCTACGAAGTAGACGAGCCCCTTGACATGCGAATGAATCTTGACAATCCTATCAAAGCAGCGGATGTGGTAAACAAGTACTCGGAACAGGAACTTGCAAGAGTTATTTTCGAGTATGGTGATGAAAAGCGTTTTTCCAGGCGGATAGCCCGGAACATAGCGAAGCGGAGACCCATCCAAACAACCTTCGAATTAGTTGAGGCTATTCGCTCAGCCTTACCGCCTGAGGAACGCCACCGAAGAAAAAGGCATTTTGCGACAAAAACATTTCAAGCTTTGAGAATTGAGGTCAACAAAGAGCTGGAGGTCATTAGGAACACTCTTTTAAAGATTCCTGAATATCTCAACCCCGGTGGAAGAGTGGTTGCGATCACCTTTCATTCGTTAGAGGATAGGACGGTTAAAATTGCGTTTAGGGAGAAAAAGGACCTTGAGTTGAAGATCTTGACGAAGAAACCAATAACACCGTCTGAAAGTGAAGTAAGAGAAAATCCTCGAGCGAGAAGTGCGAAATTGAGGGCAGCGGAGCGGATCTGAAGGGAGGAACGTCTCGTGCAATCCATTATAGCGAAGCGGAGGGCAACAAAGGTAGAAACCCGCGATATGGTTCTCACCCAGAGCGGTGTATGGCCTTTTGTTACCGTGCTTCAGATTATTATCATCTTTCTTGCTACTACGGTCTCCATAGTTTTACCTCTTCATTTTGGTAACAAAGCAGATATTTACAATGAGATGGCCATTGAAAAAGCGGCCAAAATAACAGTTATGGAATCAAAACTCGACGATATGGCGAGGGAAATTTCATATCTGGAGACTGTGGTTGGGGTGAGAGCGGAAAAGTAAATAAGTGAGGTGCAACCCGAATAAGCAAACTAACAGGACGTGTTTCAACACTATTCATACTGCTAGTCTTAATCACCACTATATTTAGCGGAAGGGTTGTCTATTACGCAGTTTTTGCGGACCTTAAGGTTCCGGTTGTTACTCAAATGACCAGAATACCTGCTCATAGAGGCTCGATTTATGATGCCAAAGGCAGGCTTCTTGCCTATGATTCTCTGCTTTATGAAGCATGGCTTGATCTTGATTTTGTCAGAAGGAACGCTTCTGAAGATGAGTTAGAGCTGCTTTTGAAAAACATCAATTATTACTTCGAAATCCCAAAAGAAGAAGTATTGAGCAAGCTTACCTCAAATTCGTATTTCATGTTGCTCGGTAAGTCCGAGAATCTCGATGAAATGCTTCGGAAAATCACTCCTGCAATCAGGAAATACATTTCAATTGAGTTAAATACAGAACGACTGTCGCTGAAAGAATACGGACTCGATAAAATTGTTGGAAGCCTTGATGCAAGCGGAAAGCCTCTCAGCGGCATAGAGAAGATCTATGACAATGTTTTGCATGGAAAAAAAGATGGTTTTGTTAGAAAAACGCTTTCAGGCACATTGAAAACTAAACCGGAAAATGGAAATGATGTTTATCTTTCGATAAATCTCGATTTGCAGAAAATGGTTTACGAAATTCTCGAAAAAGGGGTCAAAAAAAACAAAGCAGATGGTGGTATAGCCGTGCTCATGGAGAGCAAAACCGGGAAAATTCTCGCCTATGCAAACACCTATGACTGGGATGTCGGACTCATGGGCATTTTTGAACCTGGATCAACGATTAAACCTATCATCTATGGCATCGCTCTTGAAACATTGTCGATAACCGAGGATTCCACTTTTCTCTGCGAAGGTATAATTCAACCAGTGAAGGGCCTTGACATATACATTAGGGATACCGAAGGTGAAAAACATGGCATTGAAACTTTTAGAGATGCAATTAGAAATTCTTGCAATGTTGCCACTACGCAAGTTGCAAGCGCTGTGCTTAGCAACATAGGAAAATCCGAATTTTATGAAAAACTCATAGAAGCAGGTTTTGGTCGGAAAACCGGGGTGGATCTCTATGGCGAGATAAATGGGCTCTTCCAAAAGCCTTCTGACTGGTCGCTAATTTCTCCGTTTCAATTTGCAATCGGGCAGGGAATAGGGGTTACTGCTTTTCAGCTGCTTAGAGCCCTCAACACATACGCAGCGGATGGAAATCTTCTCGTTCCTTCATTTGTAAAAGCCACTGCAGATGCTACCAGGGTAATAGAGGTTCCTCCAAAGATTGAATCAAGATTATTTTCAAAAAACCTTGTAGAAACGATGATTCCCGTTCTGGAATCTGTTGTTGCAAGTGGCACTGGTACCAGGGCACAGGTCAAAGGCATAAGAATTGGGGGCAAAACAGGCACAGCGCAAAAAGCCGGTGAGTCGGGGTATAGCCATAGTGATTATTATTCCTTATTTTGGGGCTTTTTCCCGGTAGAGTCTCCTCAATACTCATTGCTTATCATGATAGATAATCCCAGAGCCGGCGAATTTTACGGAGGAACAGTTGCAGGACCTATCTTCGCAGAAATTGTAAAGAACCTCTATGGGATTGAAGCAGAACCTTCAGAATTCAAACGTGAGATCTACGACTGGAAAACACCCGATCTGATGGGGTATACTTTACATGATGTGTACGAAATCAAGAAGCTACTTGGAATCGAGCGGATTGTAATTCATGGAACTGGCCGGGTTGTCAAGCAGCAGCCAGAAGCGGGAACACCTTTGGAAGAAGAAATGGAAGTCTGGCTTTCCACGGAGGAAGAGAAATGATATATTCTTTGCTGGGGGACTCTGAGTTACTCAAAGAGTTGTTTGTAAAGAGCAAGGTAAGTTGTCCGACAATTATTTTTCCAGATGACTCTGATCGGTTTGCAAAACTCGAAAGAACTGTAACGAGTTCTCTGATGTTTGCTGAAAACGACGGAGTATGGTTGAAAAAGTTCAGAAACTGGAACAAGCAAGAAAAAACCGCAGCTGTAACTCTCATAAAAAAAATGGGTGCAACTCTTTCTTTTTTTGTAGAGGATGAAGCACTGGAAGAATCAGAAAAAGTGAACTTCAAACTCCCAAAATCCTGGGACAAAAAAGGATGGGAAAGATTCATAAGCGAACTGGCTCTGAAACTCGGGGTGGATGTCGAAAAAAGCGCTGTGGAAAAGATGTTTGAACTGTTTGGTGGAAAGGAATGGATACTTTTTTCAGAGTTAAAAAAGTTGAAAGCTCTCAATAGAAAGATCACGCTAAAGGATGTTGAATATTATTGTTATATCATGAATGCCACCACGTCTGAGGAAATAGCCACGGATATACTGAAGAATGTCAATAGCAGCGTTGTGATCGGAAAGATAGAAAAAAGTGGCGTTGTGTTTCCGCAACTCCTTTCTTCACTGAGTAAACTCCTCTTTGAATTGGGACTTATAAAAGAAGCGTTTTCATCTAGCAGCGACATATCAGGAAACTGGAAATCCATTCTGAAACTCGAAAAAATAACAGGCATCAAAGCCGGAAGAATCGCAAAATTCACTGGCTTTGCTTTTTCGGGTACAGTTGGTGGAACCAATCTGGTGGCGCTTTACAGTCCGAAAGAACTCAGGAAATCGCTTGTTGAACTTCAAAAGCTCGACGAATCCTACAAAAAAGGGGATCTGAACGACAAATCGGGGTTACTTCAACTTCTATCCCTCTTCCGAAAGTAAATATCCTGTAAATTTTATTAAAGTCTCCCGGCTAACTGTGGCTTCAGATTGACAGGGTAAGAACCGCATTGTAAAATAGGCTTTGGTATACTGTCGAAAGGAGGCGGATTATAAGCTAATGCCCACCATTAATCACTTAGTACGACACGCCAGAAAGAGTGTGAAAAAGAAGTCAAAATCACCCGCTCTGGAGAACAATCCCCAGAAACGCGGTGTTTGCGTAAGGGTTTCCACGATGACCCCGAAAAAGCCTAACTCCGCCCTTCGTAAAATTGCGAGGGTAAGGCTTTCAAACGGGACAGAGGTTACCGCCTATATCCCTGGCGAAGGGCACAACCTTCAGGAACATTCGGTCGTGCTTGTCAGAGGAGGAAGGGTAAAAGACCTTCCCGGTGTGAGATACAAGATAATTAGAGGCACACTGGACTCTGAAGGAGTAGCCAACAGGAAACAGTCCAGAAGTAGATATGGTGCCAAAAGGCCGAAAAAGTAAGGGAGGTAGCCTTGAATGAGGAGAAGAAGAGCAGTAAAAAGAGAGATCGCTCCTGATCCGGTTTACAATGACATCCTTGTGACGAAATTGATAAACAGGATTATGATCGATGGAAAGAAGAGCAAAGCCGAAAAAATAGTTTATGATGCTATTGAGCTCCTTTCCGAAAGGACAAAGCAGCCCCCGATGGAGGCTTTCAAAAAAGCAATTAACAACGTCAGGCCTCTTCTTGAAGTTCGACCGAGACGTGTAGGAGGAGCAACTTACCAGATTCCATTTGAAGTACCTGAACATAGAGCAATTTCTCTTGCGCTTCGCTGGATTGTCAACGCTTCCAGATCGAAGAAGGGGAAGCCTTTAAGCGAGAAGCTCGCCATGGAACTGATAGATGCTTATAATGGTACCGGGTCTGCTGTGAAGAAGAGAGAAGACGTGCATAGAATGGCCGAAGCGGGTAAAGCATATGCTCACTTTAGATGGTAACCGCTTTAGGAGGTAAATTGTGAAAGAAAGGCGTACCAGGTTAGATGCCGTGAGGAATATCGGCATTATGGCGCATATTGATGCCGGTAAAACCACGACAACAGAGAGAATACTCTTTTATACCGGAAAAAAATATAAAATCGGAAATGTAGACGATGGTACAGCCACTATGGACTGGATGGATCAGGAAAAAGAACGTGGCATTACCATAACATCTGCTGCTACGACGTGTTTTTGGCGAGATTACAGAATAAATATTATTGATACACCCGGCCACGTTGACTTTACCGTTGAAGTGGAAAGATCTCTAAGAGTTCTTGATGGTGCTATCGCTGTTTTCGATGCTCAAGCCGGGGTCGAGCCTCAGTCAGAAACAGTTTGGCGTCAAGCAGATAAATACCGCGTTCCGAGAATTGCCTTCATCAATAAGATGGACAAAATCGGGGCAGATTTTGATGCTGCTGTTCAAAGTATGGTTGACAGGCTTTTTGCAAACCCCGTTCCCCTTCAGATACCCATAGGGGCGGAAAGTGAATTTGATGGCGTTATTGACCTGGTCAAAATGAAAGCGATTAAATGGTATAACCCTGAAGGTACAGAATACGGTTATGAAGAAATACCAGCTGAACTTGTCGAAAAAGCGGAAGAATCCCGGGAAGACCTCATAACCCATGTGGCAGAATTCGATGAAGAAATAATGGAATTGTACCTCGGTGGTGGAGAAGTGCCTGAGCACAGGCTCAAAGCGGCAATCCGGGTAGGAACTCTTGCTAATGAAATTGTGCCGGTATTGTGTGGCTCGGCATTCAAAAACAGAGGGGTTCAACCCCTTCTTGATGCCATAGTGGATTACTTGCCAGCACCGATAAATCTGCCTCCAGTTAAAGGTATTGACCCGGATACTCAGGAAGAGGTGGATATAGCGCCTGATGAAAATGCCTCATTTGTCGCTATGGCTTTTAAGATCATGGTTGATCCCCACGTTGGTAAAGTGACCTTTGTCAGGGTTTATTCTGGTTCTCTTAGTAAAGGCAATTATGTTTTGAACTGCAATAAAGGTATTAAAGAGCGCGTTTCCAGGCTGTTGTTCATGCATGCCAATCAGAGAGAAGAAGTGGATTACATTAGAGCTGGCGATATCGTTGCAATGGTTGGTATGAAAAACACGATGACTGGTGAGACCATCGTTGCGGACAGTGCCAGAAAAGTGCTGTTGGAGAAGATTGAATTTCCAGAACCCGTTATTTCGATTGCAGTAGAAGTGGCCAGCAAGAACGATCTTCCAAAGTTATCGAAGGCTTTGCAGGCGTTAACCGAGGAAGATCCATCGCTAAAAACCTTTGTTGACCCTGAAACCAATGAAACGATTTTGTCTGGTATGGGTGAGCTTCATCTTGAGGTCGTCGTAGAACGTATAAAAAGAGAGTTCAACGTCAATCTTAGGGTTGGACATCCACAGGTCTCTTATAGGGAGACTATCACAGAAGAATCCAAAGCAGAAGGCAAATACATCAGACAATCTGGTGGTAGAGGCCAATATGGACATGTGGTTCTCAAAGTCGAACCTTGTAAGGAACATTTTGCATTTGAGGACAAAACCGCTGGCGGTGTTATCCCGAAAGAATTTATTACCGCCATTGAAGCAGGCGCAAAAGAAGCCGCTATGTCTGGCGTTCTCGCGGGTTATCCCATGGTAAATCTGAAAGTTTCCTTGCTCGATGGTTCATATCACGAAGTTGACTCATCTGAAATGGCTTTCAAAATCGCTTCATCCATGGCTTTTAGGGAAGCGTGTCGAAGAGCAAATCCTGTGTTGATGGAACCCATCATGGTTGTTGAACTCACCAGCCCTGAAGAGTATCTCGGCGATCTTATAGCTGATTTGAACTCAAGGAGAGCCCGCATCGAAGGCTTTGAGAACAAAGCAGGTTTGAGGATTGTAAAAGCTCATGTTCCATTATCTGAACTCTTCGGCTATGCTACTGTGGTTAGGTCCCTGTCTCAGGGACGGGCCACGCATGTTATACAATTTTCGCATTATGCGGAAGTACCTGAGAAAATCGTGGAAAAAATCCTTGGTTCATAAATTACACCACTCATTGTAATGGAGGAGGGACAGAAATGGCAAAAGAAAAGTTTGAACGAACAAAGCCCCATCTTAACATCGGTACTATTGGTCATATTGACCACGGTAAAACGACATTAACAGCAGCTATCACAAAGGCTCTTGCCAAAAAAGGATTTGCCGATTTTACACCTTTTGACGCTATTGACAAAGCCCCTGAAGAAAAGGCAAGAGGTATCACCATTAATGTTACACATGTCGAATACCAGACAGAAAAGAGACATTATGCTCACATTGATTGTCCGGGACATGCTGACTACATTAAGAACATGATCACCGGTGCTGCCCAGATGGACGGAGCTATTCTTGTAGTAGCTGCTACTGATGGTGTCATGCCTCAGACAAGGGAACACGTTCTTCTCGCAAGACAGGTTAACGTTCCTGCCATGGTTGTTTTTATCAACAAAGTTGATATGGTTGACGATGAAGAACTTGTCGAACTCGTTGAAGAAGAAGTTAGAGAGCTTCTGAGCAATTACGAATTCCCTGGAGATGAAGTTCCTGTTGTCAAGGGATCTGCTCTCATGGCTCTTGAAGCCGATGATCCTAATGACCCCTGGGTACAGAAAATTTACGAGCTCATGGATGCCGTTGATAGCTACGTACCTGATCCCGAAAGAGATACCGACAAACCCTTCCTTATGCCTATTGAAGACATCTTCTCAATCACTGGAAGAGGAACCGTCGTTACCGGTAGAGTCGAACGTGGCATTATCCGTGTTGGTGAAGAAGTTGAAATCATAGGTCTCTCATATGATGTCAGAAAGACAGTTGTAACCGGTGTCGAAATGTTCCGCAAACTTCTTGACGAAGGTGTCGCGGGCGACAACGTTGGTTGTCTCCTTAGAGGCGTTGGCAAGGACGAGGTCAAGAGAGGGCAGGTTCTTGCAAAGCCTGGTTCAATTACACCTCATAAGAAGTTCAAGGCCAACATTTACGTTTTGAAGAAGGAAGAAGGCGGAAGACATACGCCATTCACAAAGGGTTACAGACCCCAGTTCTATATTAGAACAGCCGACGTTACTGGTGAACTTGTAGATCTTCCTGAAGGCGTTGAAATGGTTATCCCTGGTGACAACGTTGTTATGACTGTTGAACTCATTTACCCGGTTGCCATTGAAAAGGGTATGAGATTTGCCGTCCGTGAAGGCGGAAGAACAGTTGGCGCTGGTGTCGTCAGCGAAATCATCGAGTAAGAGTGCGGGGAGGGGTATTCCCCTCTCCTTTCCATTATTAGAAGGAGGGAACTTGGAGGCATGGCCAAACAAAAGATCAGGATCCGCTTAAAGGCTTATGACCACA
This sequence comes from Kosmotoga sp., assembly GCF_982836095.1. Classification (NCBI taxonomy): domain Bacteria; kingdom Thermotogati; phylum Thermotogota; class Thermotogae; order Kosmotogales; family Kosmotogaceae; genus Kosmotoga; species Kosmotoga sp. The sequence continues at coordinate 18,308 of NZ_CEYIHJ010000007.1, read as the reverse complement.
GACTCTTGGATATGTCGGCCAAAAAGATTGTAGAGGCCGTTAAGCTCACGAGCGCCAAGGTCTCTGGACCTGTGCCGTTGCCGACGGAAAGAACATTGTACACTGTTATTACGGCACCACATGTATACAAAGACGCTAGAGAACAATTTGAAAAACTCGTTCACAAAAGACTTATAGAGATCGTAGATCCTACACCGAAGACCATCGATTCCCTGATGAAAATCGATCTTCCCGCCGGTGTAGATGTAGAGATTAAATTGTAATCACTTTCGGAGGTGTAGATATGAAGGGTATAATTGGCAGAAAACTTGGAATGACCACAATTTACAGGGATGGAAAAGCACTTGGAGTAACAGTCATAAAGGCCGGTCCCTGCACGGTCATTCAGAAGAAAACTGCCGCTGCTGGTGAATATGATGCAATCCAGCTTGGTTTTGAAGAACTTCCACAAAAGAGGGCTGAGAAACTCTTGACCAAACCTCTCCTGAAGAAGTTCGAAGCGGCTAATGTAAAGCCCCATCGTGTATTGAGGGAAATCAGAATCAACAACCCTGATGAGTACAATGTTGGTGATGTCATCGATGCTGGTATATTCGCCGAGGGTGAGACTGTGGATGTTACAGGTTGGACCAAAGGTAGAGGATTTACCGGTGCTATGAAGAGATGGAACTTCCGCGGTGGTGAAGCTTCTCATGGTTCTAAGTTTCACAGGGAATTAGGCTCTGTGGGTAATCATACTGAGCCTGCAAAAATCTGGAAAGGTAAGAAAATGCCGGGCCGTTATGGCAACGAGAGAGTTACAGTTCAGAATCTGGAAGTTATTAAAGTCGATGCAGAGAATGGAATCATCGCCGTGCACGGCGCAGTCCCAGGAGCGAGGGGCGGGCTCGTTATCATAAAGAGCGCGAAGAAGCCCCGAAGATGATGCTTGGAAGGAGGAGTATTTATGGCCCAGTTGAACGTCCTAGATGTTAGTGGAAAAAGCGTAGGAACCGTTGAACTTAAAGATGAGATTTTTGGGCATGATGTTTTAAGCGACAAAAAGAAAATTGACCTGATGCATCGTTATGTGGATATGCAGCTGTCTTCAAGAAGAGCAGGTACTGCATCTACAAAGACGAGGGCAGAGGTTTCTGGCGGTGGAAGAAAACCATGGGTTCAGAAGCACACAGGCAGGGCAAGAACAGGCTCTTCAAGAAACCCTTTATGGAGACATGGTGGAGTTATCCACGGCCCAAAACCAAAAGATTGGTCAAAAAAGCTCAATAAAAAGATGAAGAAATTGGCGTTGAAGTACGCGCTCAGTCTCAGACATCAGGAAGGCAATTTAATCGTGCTTGACGATCTCAAGTTTGAGACCCCGAGAACTAAGGAAATCAAGAACGTTATTTCAAGCCTCGGACTTGAAAAGGGCACGAAAGCACTCTTTGTCCTTCCGTGGAAAAGAGAAGAATACAAGAATGTAAAACTCTCCGGGAAGAATATTCCCGAGGTTAAGGTAATCATAGCTGACAATCCCGGAAACGGTAGATCGACTAACATAGATGGTCTCAACGTTTACGATATTCTCAACCATGAGAAGTTGGTATTAACGGTCGATCTTGTCCGCAAGATCGAGGAGGTGCTCGGGTAATGGCTAATCCCAAACTCACTCTCAATGATATTTTAATCAGGCCGATAGTAACGGAAAAATCAGTAATGGCTGGCGAAAACAATAAATATGTTTTCGAAGTGCATCGAAGCGCTACAAAATATAATGTGAGAGAAGCTATTGAAAAGATTTTCAACGTCAAGGTTGAAAAAGTCAACTTGCTCAATGTTAAAGGTAAGCCTAAGAGAAGAGGGGTACTCGAAGGAAGAACCCGTTCCTGGAGAAAGGCCATAGTAACCCTTGTTGAAGGCTATCGCATCAAAGAACTCGAAGGCCAACACTGATGTGAGGTGGTAGAAGATGGGTCTTAGAAGATTTAAACCGGTTACTCCCAGCAGAAGATTTTCCCTTCTGCCTGATTATAGCGAAGTGACGAAAGTAGAACCTGAAAAATCCTTGATAGAGCCCTTGAAGAAAAAGGCTGGTCGAAACCACCACGGGCGTGTTACAGTAAGACACCAAGGTGGCGGCCACAAGAGAATGTACAGGATTATCGACTTCAGGAGAAATAAATTCGGTATCCCGGCCAGGGTTGAGGCCATTGAATATGACCCCAACAGAACCGCAAGGATAGCATTGCTCGTTTACGCCGATGGCGAAAGGAGATATATTCTTGCGCCTAAAGGCCTTAAAGTTGGTGATACCGTTATGAATGGGCCTGAAGCCGAAATAACCGCGGGCAATGCTCTCCCTCTTGAAAACATTCCTGTTGGTACTATCGTTCACAATATAGAATTTCAGCCCGGAAAAGGTGGCCAGATTGCAAGATCAGCTGGAACCTACGCTCAGCTTATGGCAAAAGAGGGGAGATACGCTCTTTTGAGAATGCCTTCCGGGGAACTGCGCAAAGTAATAGTGAAGTGCATGGCAACTATTGGAATGGTTGGAAATGAGGAGCATTCGAATGAGGTGCATGGAAAAGCCGGAAGGAAGAGATGGCTTGGGGTTAGACCCACCGTTAGAGGTATGACCATGAACCCCGTAGATCACCCTATGGGTGGTGGCGAAGGCAAGTCTAAAGGTCATATTCCTCAGAGTCCATGGGGAATGCCCGCAAAGGGTTACAAAACCAGAAGACGCAAGAAGCCTTCCGATAAACTCATAGTCAAACGCAGGAACCAAATTTAAACAGGGGGTGCAGTGAATGTCTAGATCTCAGAAAAAGGGTCCATATGTACACCCAAAACTGATGAAAAAGATCAGAGAAATGAACGAAAAGGGCGAAAAAAAGCCCCTCAAAACCTGGAGCAGGGCTTCTATGATCACTCCAGAGATGATCGGTCACACTATTGCTGTTTACAATGGCATGAAGCATATTCCCGTATATATCACAGAGAATATGATTGGTCATAGACTCGGCGAGTTTTCACCTACTCGAAGATTCGGTGGACACGCTGATAAGAAAGCTAAAAAGGGTCAAGTTAAATGAGGAGGGATTTCAAAATGCCCGAAAACACACCAAGACCAAAACGATCGGTATTTCATAAACAGCGAAAAGAAGCAAAAGCCTCCACTCCCGTAATAGAGGCACGAGCAGTTGCAAAGTATTTGAGAATTTCCCCTCTAAAAGCCCGTGACGTGGTTAACGCAATCAGGGGCAAAAATGTGGGAGAAGCTTTTCAGATTCTTGAGTTCTCCCCGAAGAAAGCCGCGAGACTTGTCTATAAAGTTCTGAGGTCTGCGGTTGCGAATGCGGAGAATAACTTCGGGCTCGATGTTGACAACCTCTATGTGAGTGAGGCCGTTGTAGAAGATGGTCCCAGAATGAAAAGGCTCTGGACACGCGGAAGAGGCAGGGCAGACATTCTTTTGAAGAGGTTCAGCCACATCAGGCTCGCTGTGAAAGACCGCGAAAAGGAAAAGGAACTTACAAATCCTCAGGAGCGAGGTGACAACTAAGTGGGTCAGAAAGTACATCCTTATGGTTTCAGACTTGGTGTAACCAAGGACTGGAAAGCTCGCTGGATCAACGAAAAGAACTACAAAGAATATCTCATCGAAGATGTTAAGATCCGTGATTTTATTAAGAAGAGGTATCGAGCAGCCGGTGTTTCTGATATTTACATAGAACGACCGGAAACCGGTAAAGTGTCTATCACAATAAAATGTGCCAGGCCCGGTGTGATCATTGGTAGAAAAGGCGTAGAAGTCAAAGCCCTGAGAGCAAAACTCGAAAAATTGATCACACGGCAATTTCAACTTAACATAGAGGAAGTCAAAACACCCGAGATAGATGCGATACTGGTAGCTGAAGATATTGCTGCAAGAATTGAAAAGAGAGCTTCCTACAAGAGAGCCATGAAACGCGCCATATTCACTGCTATGAGAAAAGGTGCCAAAGGCATTAAAATCATGGTTTCCGGTAGACTTAATGGTGCTGATATTGCCAGAACTGAATGGTACCTTGAAGGGAGACTTCCTCTCCAGACATTGAGGTCTGATATCGATTACGGGTACACTACCGCCATGACCAAAATGGGTATAATCGGTGTCAAGGTCTGGATATACAAAGGCGACATCAGGAACTGAGCTTGAACCCAAGAGGGGAGGTATTTCGTAATGTTGATGCCCAAGAGAGTAAAATACAGAAAACAGCAGAGAGGCAAGATGCGGGGAAAATCCAAAGGAGGAACATTGGTTCATTTCGGAGATTGGGGCTTGAAAGCCCTTGAACCTCACTGGATTACCGCTCAACAGATAGAAGCTTGCCGTATTGCAATAATGAGAACACTCAAAAGAAATGGTAAAGTCTGGATCAGAATTTTCCCAGACAAGCCCATCACCTCAAAAGGTATCGGGGTGAGAATGGGTAAAGGAAAAGGCGATGTTGAAGGCTGGGTAGCCGTAGTTAAGCCCGGTAGGATCATGTTTGAAATTGCTGGTGTTAGTGATGAACTGGCAAAGGAGGCGCTGGCTTATGCGGCAACAAAGCTTCCGATTCGGACAAAAATAGTTCCGAAGTACCATATAGGAGGTGAGCTCTAATGAAGGCAGTTGAACTTCAAAAATACACCGATGAAGAGCTCAAGCAGATGCTTGATGACCTGAAGAGAAAACTCCTGGATTTGCGATTTCAGCTTGAAATGAACAAATTACAGAATCACTCTCAGATAAAGCTCGTAAAGAGAGATATTGCAAGGGTCAAAACAATCCTCCGCGGTCGCGAGCTCGGAATAAGGAGGTAACAGTTATGCCTAAGAAAAAACTTGTTGGAACCGTAGTGAGTAATAAAATGGATAAAACCGTTGTAGTTAATGTCGAAAGAATATTCGCTCACCCCCTTTATGGAAAAACCATAAAACGCTCAAAGAAGTACCATGCACATGATGCTGAAAATATTTGCAGTATCGGTGATATGGTTGAGATTGAAGAAAGCAAGCCTTACAGCAAAACGAAAAAATACGTTGTCACCAGAATCGTCAGGAAAAGCGAATTCGGTGAAGAAAAAACTAAGACTCCCGAGGTCGTTGAAAATAACCCCGGAGGTGACGCAGAATGATTCAGCTCGAATCTTATCTGAGAGTTGCCGATAATTCTGGCGCAAAGGTCATCAAAGTCATCCAGGTTTCCGGTGGGTTTAAGAGAAAAACCGGAAGCGTTGGAGATATAATTGTTGCCTCTGTTAGGGAAGCGGTGCCTAACACCGATGTAAAAAAAGGTGATATAGTGAGAGCTGTCGTCGTTAGAACTAAAAAGGAAATAAGAAGGCCAGACGGAACATATATCCGCTTCGACGACAATGCCGCTGTCATCATCGACAAGCAAAACCAACCAAAAGGGACTCGTGTTTTTGGTCCAGTTGCGCGAGAAATTAGGGACAGAGGCTTTTCGAAAATCGCTTCCTTAGCTCAAGAGGTCTGGTGAGGAGTGATGCACATGGCGATGAGAATAAAGAAGGAAGATAATGTAAAGGTTATCTCAGGAAAAGACAAAGGTAAGGTGGGTAAGGTTCTAAAGGTTATTCCCAGAGAAGGGAAAGTAATTGTTCAAGGTGTCAATTTCACTAAAAGACACCAAAGACCTACTAACCAGTACCGTGAAGGCGGAATTGTTGAAAGAGAATCACCTATCTACGCCAGCAAAGTTATGCTTGTTTGCCCTAATTGTGACAAACCTACCCGCGTGGAGCACCGCATTCTTGAAAATGGTGAGAAAGTTCGCGTTTGCAAGAAATGCGGAGAAATCATTGACAAGGTATGACAGGGGAGGAATAGTGAATGATATACAACTATGTGCCATTAAAGGAAAAGTATGAAAAAGAAGTCGTTCCTTCCATGATGAAAACTTTTGACTATAAGAACATTCATCAGGTGCCAAAAATTGTTAAGATAGTCGTCAATATGGGTATCGGCGAAGGCTCAAAAAATGCTGACCTCATCGAAACACATGCGAAGGAACTCAACGAAATTGCTGGCCAGAAACCTGTTGTTACCAGAGCAAAGAGAAGCATTGCAAATTTCAAAATCAGAGAGGGCATGCCTTTAGGAGTCAAGGTAACGCTCAGAGGCGCAAGAATGTATAACTTCCTCTATAAACTGATCAACATCGTTCTCCCTAAGCTCAGAGACTTCAGAGGTGTTGATCCTGATAGTTTTGATGGACGTGGAAATTACGCTCTGGGGCTTCCCGAACAGTTGATTTTCCCTGAACTCAAACCTGACCAGGTCAGAAGAATCCAGGGAATGGATGTAATCATAGTCACAACTGCGAAAACGAACGAAGAAGGAAGAGAACTCCTGAAACTTCTTGGAATGCCCTTTAAAAGAATGGGTTAAGGAGGTAGAACATGGCGAAGAAATCAATGGTTGCCAAGTGGAAAAGAGAACCCAAATTCAAAGTCAGAAAGTACAATAGATGTAATCTTTGTGGTAGGCCGAGAGCCGTGTATAGGGAATTCGGGCTCTGCCGGGTTTGTTTCAGAAAGCTCGCCTCTGAGGGTAAACTCCCCGGTGTAAAAAAGGCAAGCTGGTGAGGAGGGACGTAAAATGTGGAGTGACCCCATAGCCGACATGCTCACAAGAATCAGGAATGCTAATGCAGCTATGAAGGAAAGCGTCGATCTACCCGCTTCAAACATGAAGCGTGCGGTACTCGATATTCTCAAGAAAGAAGGGTATATCGAAGACTACAAATACATTGAAGATGGAAAACAGGGAATTCTCAAAGTATTCCTAAAGTACAAAGGTGACAGAAGAAGCAAGCAGAGAGTCATTAGTGGTATAGTCAGGGTTTCTAAACCTGGAAGGCGTATATACGTGGGCAAAGACGAGCTGCCAAAGGTGAAATCTGGTATGGGAATTGCCATTGTAAGCACCTCTCATGGCATCATCACCGACAAAGATGCAAGAAAAGTCGGTGTCGGCGGCGAAGTCATTTGCTATGTATGGTAATAGGAGGGATTTGAATGTCAAGGTTGATAAAGAAGCCAATAGAAATCCCCAAGGGTGTTGAAATAAAAATCACAGAAGACACTGTTACAGTAAAGGGACCTAAGGGCGAACTCCAGGAGAGCTTTCTTCCATATGTGAAGTTTGAATTGCGTGAAGATGGCCTCTGGGTCTTGCCTAACACCGATATAGTCAGAAGGAAAAGCGATTACAGAAAAATAGCCATGTTTTGTGGAACATACTGGTCTTTGGTAAGGAATATGGTTGTCGGTGTTACAAAGGGCTATCAGAAGGAACTGGAAATAATTGGTGTTGGTTACAGAGCCCAACTTCAGGGTAAGAAACTGGTTATGAACCTGGGCTTTGCTCACCCCGTAGAGGTTGACCCCCCAGAGGGAATCACTTTTGAGGTTCCAGCGCCCAACGCAATTGTGGTTAAGGGTATAAGCAAATATCTGGTTGGGCAAGTAGCAGCCAATATACGCCGCTGGAGAGAGCCAATTGTTTACTCTGGAAAGGGTATTAGATACAAGGGTGAGTATGTAAGAACTAAGGTTGGTAAGAAAGTCTAATCCTGAAGGGAGGCAGATGCAGGTGATAAAACGCAGAGATAGAAAAGAACTGAGAAGAAAGCGCCATTTGCGTGTTAGGGCTAAAATCAGTGGAACCCCTGAAAAGCCCAGGCTCGCGGTTTATAGAAGCGAGAAACACATATATGCGCAGATTATTGATGATGTCGCCGGCAGAACCCTTGTTTCTGCTTCGACTATCGATAAAGAATTGAAAGAAAAACTTCAAAAAACCTGGAACAAAGAAGCCGCAGTAGAAGTAGGAAAGCTCATTGCCAAAAGAGCGCTCGATAAAGGCATCTCCAGCATCGTATTTGACAGAGGCGGTTTCAAATTTCATGGAAGAGTGAAAGCCCTGGCTGATGCAGCAAGAGAAGCCGGGTTGAAGTTCTGAGGAGGTGCAGTCGATGCCTGAGGTTAAGAACATCGAAAAGCAGATAGAAGAAAAGGAATTCGAAGAAAGAATAGTAGAAATAAAAAGAGTTACAAAAGTTGTGGCAGGCGGAAAAAACCTTTCTTTCAGGGTTACTGCCGTAGTGGGAAACAAGAACGGAAAAGTGGGGCTTGGTATTGGAAGCGCCAGAGAAGTACCCACAGCTATTAGAAAAGCTCTCATCAACGCAAAGAAGAACGTTGTTGAAGTACCTGTTATTAAGGATACGATCCCCCATGAGGTTGTCGGGCACCAGGATGCTTCTGAAGTCATGTTGAAACCCGCAGGTCCTGGAACTGGTATAATTGCAAGTGCTGGTGTTAGGGCTGTTGTTGAATTAGCAGGTGTTAAGAACATTCTTACAAAGGCTCTTGGTTCAACAAATATCGTCAACTTGGCCCGTGCCACACTCAATGGGCTTTTAGAGCTTAAATCACCTAAAGAATATGCAAAGCTCAGAGATATCTCTGTTAAAGAAGTCTTCAACGGAGTTTCCGAGCTTGAAAAAAAGCGTTATCGGGTTCAGCTATCGACAACGCCGAACAGTAAAAGCCCTCGGACTGAACAAGGTGAACAGCGAGGTTGTGCATGAGGATAGCCCACAAATCAGGGGAATGATCAGAAGTATAGAACATCTCCTGAGTGTTGAAGAAATAGAAGGTTGAAGGGGGTAGATTGAATGGCGTTCATGTTGGGCGACAAAGAATTTGGACCTCTTCCCGGCGCAAAGAAAAAAAGCAAACGCGTTGGTCGTGGCGTGGGTTCTGGAAAAGGGAAAACCGCCACACGTGGCCACAAAGGTCAGGGAAGGGGAACTGGAAAAGTTAAGCCGTACTTTGAAGGCGGTCAGACACCTCTTTACAGAAGAATGCCTATCAAAGGGTTCAAGAATAGAAATGCAAAGGAATACGTTATTGTGAATCTCTCGCAGCTGGAAGAAAGGTTTGAAGCTGGTAGTGAGATCACACCAGAGGTACTCCTTCAAATGAAAGTGATAAAGAACCTTAAGGATGGTCTCAAAATTCTCGGCAGGGGCGAACTTACGAAGGCCTTGGTGGTAAAGGCTCATGCGTTCAGCACCTCAGCGAAGGAGAAGATAGAGGCTTCCGGTGGAAAAGCCGAGGTGATCTGAAGTGTGGAAGGCACTTCGAAACGCCTTTAAAATTCCTGAACTCAGAGAGAGAATACTTTTCACTTTCTTTGCCCTGGCCATTTTCAGGCTGGGGATTTACGTTCCCATTCCCGGCATCAATATTCAGGCCTGGGCAAGTTACTTTTCGGGTATATCAGCCGGAGCAGCTGGTGGTTTCATAGGATTTTTCGACGTTTTTACTGGTGGTGCGCTCAAGAACTTTTCATTATTCGCTTTGAGCGTTACGCCTTACATTAACGCTTCCATCATGTTGCAGTTGCTCACCTCTGTTGTGCCAAGCCTGAAGGAAATGCTTAGGGAAGGCGAAGAGGGCAGAAAGAAATACGCAAAATACACAAGGTATTTGACGATTTTTCTTGCAACGTTGCAGGCATTTTTGCTTTCACTTGCCTTGTCAAATCAGGGAATCATCGCGGTACCGAGCAGGTTCCTTTTTGTTTTGCTCGCCACTGTATCTCTGATGGCAGGTACGATGTTCCTGCTTTGGCTGGGTGAGAGGATCACGGAAAAGGGTATCGGCAACGGTATCTCAGTTTTGATTTTCGCCGGTATTGTTTCCAGGTATCCGACTTACATTGCAGAAGCCGCTGTTGCACTGACGCCGATTCAATGGCTTATATTAATAGGTATTTCCGTTTTGACAATCGTTGGCGTTATTTACATTCAACTGGGTGAGAGAAAGATCGACGTGCAGTACGCAAGGAGAGTCTCTGGTCGAAGGGTTTATGGAGGCGTTTCCACGAACATTCCCATTAAAGTCAATCAGGGCGGTGTTATCCCTATAATCTTTGCCGCGGCTATCATGACATTACCCCAGATGATCGGCAGTATGTTGCCCGAAGGCAATATTATGTCAAGGCTTTTTGGATATTCATCACCCTTATATCTCATTCTTTACGGTTCAATGGTCTTTTTCTTCACATACTTTTACAGCACGCTTGTCTTTGATGTGAAAGAAGTTTCCAACAACATAAAGAATTATGGCGGATTTATCCCGGGTATCAGACCGGGTTATCCAACCGAGCAATACATAACCAGGGTACTCACAAGAGTAACTTTTATGGGCGCAGTTTTCCTTGTCATTATTGCTCTTTTACCTTCTATAGTTCAGAGCTTTATTGGAATTCAAATTGTTATTGGTGGTACATCCACACTGATCGCAGTGGGTGTGGCTCTTGACATCCTTCAGCAAATTGAATCACATCTCATAGTAAGGCACTACGAAGGATTCATTAAAAAAGGAAGACTACGTGGAAGGAGATGACAGGATGAACCTGGTGTTAATGGGACCTCCTGGAGCTGGTAAAGGAACGCAGGCAAAAGTTATTTCGAAGAAGTTCAACATTCCTCACATATCCACTGGTGATATGTTGAGAGAAGCCGTGGCTGCTGGCACCGACCTTGGAAAAAGGGTTGCTCATATTCTTGAGGAAGGTCTGCTTGTTCCTGATGAGCTCATGTTTGCGATCGTGAAAGAAAGGCTTCAAAGGGAGGATACCTCAAACGGGTTCATTCTCGATGGTTATCCAAGGACAGTTGCCCAGGCGCAAAAATTAAAGGAGATCTTGCAAGAGCTCGGCAAAAATCTGGATGCCGTCATATTGATAACTTCCACAGAGGAAGAGGTTGTCAAGAGGATATCAAGCAGAAGAGTTTGTCCATCCTGTGGAAGGGTGTATAATTTGCTCACGCTTAAGCCCAGGCAGGATAACCTTTGCGATGATTGTGGAACTGAATTGATCCAGAGAAAAGACGATTTGCCTCACACCGTAAGGGAAAGATATCGAATATATGTTGAAAAAACAGCCCCGGTTTTGGAATTTTATCGCAAATCCGGGGTTCTCAAAACCGTAGATGGATCCAGACCTCTTGAAGAGGTTTCAAAGGATCTCTTTGAATCATTGGAGAATATGTGATATGATCAGACTGAAATCTAAAGAAGAAATTTCCAAAATTGAGTTTTCTGCTAAAATCGTAGCTGAAGTGCTGGAGATAGTTGGTCAGCACGTAGCTGACGGAGTTTCTGCATATGATCTTGAAAAAGTTGCCACAGAGCATATACTCAAAAGAAATGCAATACCCGCATTCAAGGGATACAATGGTTATCCCTATACTCTTTGTGTGTCGGTAAACAATGAAATTATCCACGGATTCCCTCTGGTTGAAAAGATTTTGAAGAGGGGAGATCTGGTGTCGGTTGATTGTGGTGTTTTGAAAGATGGCTACTTTGGCGATGCTGCCAGGACTTTCGTTGTTGATGACTTTGAAAATGAAGAGGATAAAAGGCTTCTGGAGGTGACACAAAAATCTCTGGAGCTCGGTATTGAAGTGGCTAAACCGGGAAACCGTATTGGCGATATTGGTCATGCAATACAAACTTTCGTTGAGAAAGCTGGGTTCTCTGTAATCAGGGATTATGTTGGACATGGTGTTGGGAAAAATCTTCATGAAGACCCACAGATCCCGAATTATGGAGTGAAGGGAACCGGTCTCATTATTCGTAGCGGTATGACCATGGCAATTGAACCTATGATTTCCCAGGGTCACTATGAAACCAGGGTTCTCCCGGACGGTTGGACGGTGGTCACAAAGGATGGAACCAAAGCGGCTCATTTTGAGCATACAATTGTCGTCGAAGCGGAAGGATCAAGGATTCTTTCCAGGCTGTGAGGTGTCTTTATGGCTGATAAGAATGATGTCATAAAAATGGAAGGCGTAGTACTCGAATCGATGCCTAACGCTACTTTTAAAGTGGAACTTGAAAATGGGCATGTGATACTGGCTCATATTTCCGGGAGAATGAGAAAGAACTTCATAAGGCTAATTCCCGGGGATCGCGTTGTCATTGAAGTGTCAATCTATGATTTGAGTAAAGGCAGAATCGTATACAGAAAGAAGATAAACAAGGGAGGAGAACAAAAATGAAAGTCAGGGCATCAGTCAAAAAAAGGTGTGAACATTGTAAAGTTATCAAGCGAAAAGGTCGAGTATGGGTAGTCTGTGAGAAGAACCCTAAACATAACCAGAGACAGGGTTAAGGAGGGAGCGCTGAATGGCACGTATTGTTGGTGTTGAATTGCCTAACAGCAAGAAAGTACACGTCGCATTGACCTATATATATGGAATTGGTCCAAACAGGGCAAAGGAAATACTTCAGAGTACAGAAATTAACGGCGAGAAGAGAATTAAAGAACTCACCGATGAGGAGATAAGCAAAATTTCCAAGTATATCACCGACCACTACAAGGTAGAAGGTGAACTCAGGCAGGAGCTTGACAGAAACATCAAAAGACTTATTGAGATCAATTGTTACAGAGGTATAAGACATAGAGCTGGGCTCCCCGTTAGAGGGCAGAAAACGCATTCAAACGCGCGTACGAGAAAAGGCCCCAGGGCTAGTAGAATCAAAAAGAAGTAATAAGGAGGTTCACAGATGGCCAAAAGAAAAAGAACAACAAGCAAAAAAAGAAAAAAGATAAGTATCGATCGTGCCGTGATGCACATAAAATCGACTTTTAACAATACCATAATTACGTTATCTGACCCCAATGGGAACACCATTCTCTGGGGTTCAGGAGGCACTGTCGGATACTCCGGCTCAAAAAAGTCCACACCTTATGCTGCTCAGCTCGCGGCTGACCAGATTGCTAAAGAAGCTTTAAAGATGGGTATCACGAAAGTCTCCGTTGAAGTAAAAGGGCCCGGATCGGGAAGGGAAGCGGCTATTCGAACTGTTCAAGCTGCCGGACTCACCATCGATTCAATAAAAGATATCACCCCTATCCCCCACAATGGGTGCAGGCCCAGAAGAAGACGCAGAGTATAAGTTGAGGAGGGAAATGGATGGCCAGATATACCGGATCGGTATGTAAGATTTGTAGACGTGAAGGCTTTAAGCTTTACCTTAAAGGTGAACGTTGTTTTAGCCCTAAATGTGCGCAGGTGAAGAGACCCTTTGCACCCGGACAGCATGGGGCAGCCACAAGAAAATTAACGCAGTATGGTATGCAGTTGAGGTCAAAACAAGCGCTTAAAAGAATGTATGGACTACTGGAAAAACAATTCAGAAGTTATTTTGACATTGCTTCAAGAAAAACGGAAGAAACAGGGTCAGCTCTTGTGAAACTGCTCGAATCCCGATTGGACAACACCGTGTTCAGAATGGGATTTGCCTCAAGCCGAAGGCAGGCAAGGCAACTTGTCAACCATGGTCACGTGCTTGTTAACGGCAGAAAAGTCAACAAAGCTTCTTATCTCCTAAGACCGGGCGACATCGTTGAATTCAAGGAAAAGAGCAAAGGCATTGTCCCTGTAAAGGAAGCTATGGAAGCCGCGCAGGATAGAACCACACCTCCATGGCTGGAAATCGACTTTGAAGCAGTAAGAGGAACATTTGTCAGATTCCCGAACAGAGAAGAAGTTGAAATTCCTGTCGATCTGCAGTCCATTATTGAGCTTTATTCGAAGTAATGTGAGTAATGGAGGTATGTGTTACCTTCTTGAAAGGAGGTGTGTGCCCTATACTGGGCCTTTAAATGATTGGATTCGTAATGCCTAAAACACTGAAGGTTGAAGAGAGTAAAGAAGATGCTAACAGTTTCTACGAAAAATTCATCCTTTCTCCTATGGAGAGGGGTTACGCCGTAACCATAGGGAACGCTCTCAGGAGGGTACTGCTCTCTTCGATACCTAGTATGGCAATAACAAGGCTGAAGATACCTAATAAGTATCATGAGTACGATGTTATCGAGGGTGTAAAGGAAGATATACTTGAAATAATCCTCAATTTAAAGAAAGTCCAACTAAAACCGGCACTCGAATTTTCAGATCCAGTAAAACTCACGATTGATAAAAAGGGACCCGGGGTTCTTACTGCGGCAGATATTAGAACACCAACCGGTGTAGAGGTAGTAAACCCGACCCAATACATTGCCACACTGAATGAAGAAGCAGAAGTTTACATGGAACTCTTCGCGGAAATTGGCAAGGGTTTTGTTCCTGTATCTGAAATGGAAGTAGAACAGGATGTTGAGATGATCTACATAGATGGAATCTTCAGTCCTGTCTTGAAAGTGAATTTCATTTCTGAAAATGTTCGCGTTGGAAAGAGAACAGATTATGACAAATTAATACTGGAAGTATGGACTAAGAAATCGATAAAGCCCTCAGAAGCCCTTTTGAAAGCCACTGATATTCTCACAAAGCATTTTGAAGTGGTTACAAATAGCCTCAGCCAGGAACCACAGAGCATAGAATCCTTTTTGGGAGATACCGAGTTGCTTGTTCCTGAAGAAACGAAACCCCAGGAAGCAATAGAGGAACCAGAAACAGACTCTGTTCTTTCCAGAAAAATAGAAGAACTTGAGCTGTCTGTCAGATCACTAAATTGCCTTAAAAGAGATAAGATCAATACTATCGGGGATCTCGCCAATCGTTCAGAAGCTGATTTGCTGAAGATCAGGAACTTTGGTGAGAAATCTATGGAAGAAGTGAAAAAGCAGCTCAAAGAGAAATTCAATCTCACGTTAAAGAAAGAATGATCGAGGAGGTCTAAGCATGCGGCATAGGATTAATAAGAAAAAATTAAACAGGCCTCATAGCCAGCGCGTAGCTTTAATGAGAAATCTAGCCAGAGAGGTCTTTGAACATGGTACGGTCATGACAACAACCACAAAAGCCAAGTTTGTGAAACCCTTTGTTGAATCGATCATCACAAAAGCCAAAGAAGCGGCTCTCTGTGCCAAGCAGATTGCAGAGAAAACTGATACAGATCCTGAACTTCTTACTCTTAAGTCAAGAAATGTTGCTTTGCGAAGAGAGATCAACAGGCACTTTGGTGATAGAAAGCTCGTTAAGAAGATCTGTGATGAAATAGCTGTAGACTACTTGGATAGAAATGGCGGTTACACCAGGATAGTAAAAGTGGGGCACCGAAGAGGCGATGCCGCAGAAGTATCCATTCTTCAGCTTGTAAAGCCTGAAAAAACGGTGAGTACCAAAGGAAACTAATGGCTACCCCCGGGTAGCCATTTTTTCCTCTTCAATTGCTTTTGGTTTTAACATTCAAAAGTGATATATTATACTTGAATTGCTACGATGAAATTCTTTCCAATATGCTCTTACCCCAATTTATTTCACGGAAGGAGGGATGGCGCAGGATCGTGCGCCAACTAAATTGAGTCCCAGAAGAAAAAAAGTACCAGAACCGGCTGAAAACGAACCAACACCAGCCTCTGAACAGGAAAAACAAGAAGAAAAGGCCATCAGCAAGAAGAAAAATGCTAAAAAAGAGGAAACTTCCCCCAGCACCAATCAACTAAATACACCTTCTAACACTCCTCAAGAAACACAGACTGAAGTAACGGAAAACAACAAGGTGAAAGATACTATTCGCGAAGTGGAAATCGATATCTCTCAACTTCAGAAGATGCCCATAAGAGAAATTTACAAACTCGCGCGTAAATACGAGATAGCGGGTTACACTCAAATGGCAAAGAAGGAACTCATTTTTGCTATTCTTAAGGCTCAAACGGAATCTTATGGCTACTTTTTTGACCATGGTATATTGGAGGTTACTGAAAATGGCTATGGATTCCTCAGAACACTTGATAACAACCTTTTGCCTAGCCCTAATGACATTTATGTCAGCCAGTCCCAGATACGGAGATTCAACCTAACCACAGGAGATTGGGTTGCCGGTCAGATCAGAAAGCCAAAAGAGGGTGAAAAGTATTTTGCTTTGCTCAGAATCGAAGCGATAAATCAAAAACCCGTCAGCATGGCCGCTGAACGAATAAGCTTCCAGAATCTAACTCCCATATACCCAAATGAAAGATTTATCCTTGAAACCGAAAAAGAGACCATGAGCACAAGAATTATAGACCTCTTTTCTCCCATTGGCAAAGGGCAGAGAGGTTTAATAGTCGCTCCGCCAAAAGCGGGGAAAACAACTCTTCTCAAAGAGATAGCCAACGGTATTGCCAAAAATCACCCGGAGACGGTGAGAATTATTCTCCTTATTGACGAAAGGCCTGAAGAAGTAACGGATTTAAGGAGAACAACAGATGCCTACGTAATCGCTGCCCCCTTTGATATGCATCCAGAAAAACAGATAAGAGTAGCCGAGATGACTATTGAAATGACCAAGAGAATGGTCGAATTTGGCTATGATGTGGTAGTTCTTCTGGATAGCATAACAAGGTTGGCAAGAGCCTACAATTTGTACGTTCCCCCAAGTGGAAAACTTCTCAGTGGTGGTGTAGATCCTTCGGCACTTTACAAACCAAAATATTTCTTTGGAGCGGCACGCAACATAGAAGAGGGTGGAAGTCTCACAATTATCTCGACAGCCCTTATCGAGACCGGCAGCAAGATGGACGAAGTCATATTCGAGGAGTTCAAGGGAACCGGCAATATGGAACTGGTGTTGTCGAGACAGTTAGCTAACAAAAGAATCTTCCCTGCGATAAACCTGAACCTCTCTGGAACGAGAAAGGAAGAGCTTTTGCTGTCTCCAGAAATTCTCAGAAAGATATGGATATTGCGTCGCATGGTCTCCTCTCTGGGCGAAGAAGAGGGGTTAAATACCATCATGGAGAAGCTGCGTACAACTTCCGATAACGAAGAATTTCTAGACCTAATCGACATGCACAAGAACAGATACTGAAAGGGGCATGAAATGAGCAGTTACGTGATAGGAATTGATCTCGGTGGAACAGAAACCAAAATCGGGATCGTTAATCATGATGGTCACATTATAGAAAAAAGAATTATTCCAACGTTGGTCTCAAAAGGTAGCAACGATGTAATCACCAGAATTGCCAAAACTGTCAATGAGTTGATTTCGGAAAAAGGTATAGAGAAGAATATTATTGGGATTGGTGTTGGCTCTCCGGGTTCTATAAACCGCGAGAAGGGAATTGTTATTTTTTCGCCCAACTTTCCTGGCTGGAAAAATGTTCCCCTTGCAAGAAAACTCGAAGATTTGACCGGCTTCAAAGCTTACGTTGAAAACGATGCCAATGCTTTTGCCCTTGGAGAATGGGCCTTTGGAAGGTTCAAGGGGGCTCCAAATATCATCGCATTAACTCTGGGCACAGGTGTTGGCGGTGGCGTGATCTCACGTGGTGAACTTATAACTGGTAGTAAAGGCTTTGGTGGAGAACTGGGGCATGTGATAATCGAACCTGATGGACCTTTGTGTGGTTGTGGCTCGCATGGCTGCCTCGAGGCCCTTGCCTCTGCAACCTCAATTGTAAGAATGGCCCTGGAATACAAAAAAAGGTATCCACAATCCAGCGTTTTTGCCCATGAAAATATTACCGCTAAAGACGTTTTCGATTCAGCAAAATCCGGTGACGAAATGGCAGAATTGGTTGTAGAAAGAGCAACCAGAGCCCTTGCAATTGGTATAGCAGGGTTTGTTCATATCTTTAATCCCAATGTCGTGATTCTCGGTGGAGGCGTAAGCAGGGCAGGAAAATACCTTCTTGAAAAGGTTGAAAAAAAGGTTCGAAGCTATGTGATGGAATCTTTCTGGAATACATTCGAAATCGCTCTTAGTGAACTCGTGGAAGATGCGGGTATCAAAGGGGCTGCTTCCATAGTATATTTCAGGTTGAGATAGTTCTTTTCAATTTTTGCGTCCAGATATGTGCAAGTCGAGTTGGCTCGGGGATTCGGTACTTGATAGCATACTTCAGCGTTAGTTCGAGAGAGTGCTTTACGTCTATTAAATGCCCGGGTGAAATAAAAACAGGTTTTTTGTTCGTCCGCGTTCTCAATACGGCTCCTATTGTATTATCGTTGTAATCCTTCAATGGAGACCATTGCCCTTTGACGGGCCCTGGAGGCTCATAACTTCCATAGAGATGGGATTTTGCGACACCAATACTCGGTTTATTCAACAGCAAACCCATGTGCGATGCCAACCCCAACCCTCTTGGATGGGCAATGCCCTGTCCATCGAAGAAGTATAGGTCCGGTTTGCTTTTTAATTTAGCGTGAGTTTTCATGAATATGGGACCTTCTCTAAAAGAAAGCAGCCCGGAAATATATGGGAAATCGATTTTCATAAAATGGTGAACCAGTTCAAAAACTTCAAGCGTGGCTGCAG
>NZ_CEYIHJ010000006.1:28314-29132 GCF_982836095.1 Kosmotoga sp. | reverse complement strand
ATGGGTGAGGGTAGAGAAGGTGTAGACCAAATAGTTCGAAGCTGTAAGTTACAGGAATGTATAGACAAAGGAAAAGAGGCAATTGGATGGAGCGAAAAGCGGGGAAAAGTGGCAAGAAGGGGAAACAAGGTTAGAGGTATTGGCTGCGCCATAGCCATGCAGGGTTCTGGAATCGCAAAAATCGATATGGGCGCTGCAACGATAAAAATGAACGAAGATGGCTCTTTTAACCTGCTTCTTGGTGCTACGGATCTTGGAACGGGTAGTGATACCATCATGGCACAAATCGCAGCAGAAGTGCTGGAAGTTGACTATGATAAGATAAAGGTTTATTCATCTGACACTGATATGACTCCTTTTGATACTGGCGCCTATGCTTCAAGTACTACTTATGTTTCCGGAAATGCAGTGAGAAAAGCTGCTGAGATGGTAAAGGAAAGGATATTGGAAAAGGCCGCTGTTTATCTTGAAGAACCGGTGGAAAATTTGAGAGTAAAAAACGCCAAAGTGGTTTCGCTAAATACAGATCGTGAAGTAACTTATGAAGAGTTGTGCACTAAGCTCTTTTATACATTCGAGCAAGAACAAATAGCAGCGACGGCCTCTTATGTAGGCGAGGAGTCACCACCACCATTTCTCGCATCTTTTGCAGAGGTTGAGGTCGATCTTGAAACTGGTAAGATTGAGCTTGTGAAATTCGTTTCTTATGCCGATTGTGGTACGCCTTTAAATCCGGTGCAGGCATTGGGGCAACTTGAAGGTGCAACAGTGCAGGGTATAGGATGGGCTCTATTTGAAGATGTTATTTACGGTAAAGA
>NZ_CEYIHJ010000006.1:14854-28304 GCF_982836095.1 Kosmotoga sp. | reverse complement strand
AAGATGGAAGAATGTTGACAAATGATTTCTTCACTTACAAAATCCCGACACGTATGGACTATGGAAAACTAGAATGTGGCTTTGTTGACAGTTATGAACCCACTGGTCCCTTTGGTGCAAAGAGTATCGCAGAAATTGGTATCGATACACCCATACCCGCTATTGCTAATGCAATTTACGATGCAACGGGCGTACGGCTCAGGAAAGCTCCTTTCAACAGCGAAGAGCTGTTTTTTGAGATACTGAAGAAGGAGGTCTAATGGTGAAGAAAGGCTTCGGCTTATTCTCCGTTTTGCTTTTTTCCAGCCTTTTCTTTGCGGCAAATCTCACCGTATGGACAAGCTGGGAAGGCGAAGATTTTTTTACCGAGATTGCAAGGCTTTACACACAGGAGACGGGTATAGAGGTTAAAATTCTACATATCCCGAAACTGGATGATAAATTGTTCACGGCTTTAAGAACCGGAAACTTGCCGGATATTTCCATGGTAAAGGATGTTTATACCGAACGAACCTCAATCTCAAACTCTTTGACAAAACTTGACAATACCGACATAGAAATAGTAGGAAATTTTTCCAAAGAAAGCCTTAAACCCTATTCATCCAAAGGCTCGTTGCTTGCTATTCCCTATTATGCGGATGTTCAGACGGTTTTTGTCAACCTCAGCCTTCTCAGAAGTAAAGGGGTTTCGTTGGATTTTGGTTACAGCATCGAGGATATTGAAAAGATCTCAAGAGAATTTGCCAGCAGTGAAGTTACTCCAGCTGCTTGGGATTTCATGTCACCTTATGTATTCTATCCCTTTTTAACTTCTTTCGATACTCTCTGGAACGAAGAAGGGAAACCTGTTTTTGATTCTCCAAAAATTAGGGAAGGTATAACATATGTAAAAGAACTTTTTGACAAAGGTGTTTTTGTCAGGATGAACCGTGGTGCGCTGGTGAATTCTTTTGAAGCTGGAAAAATAGCAATTTTGATTCAAGGGAGTTACCTGGCAAGGGACTTCGAAGAAGCAGGGATTGAATTCCAGATGCTTCCTTTTCCAAAGGTTAAAGGCAAAAAAGTGAAACCGATAATCGACTCAAAAGGGTTTGCCATTTTCAATGCTGCGAAGAAGGATATAGCACTCGATTTTCTTCGTTTCCTTTATTCTCGGAGTATGAATTATTGTGTTGAATATAACAAGATTCCTCTATGGACTCAAACTATTCCTGAAGAGCTTTCGGAGCTTTATTACATACTTAAAGAAGGGCAGTATATGTATAATGGCTTGAAGTTTCAATCTTTGTACTTCAGCACAATGAAAACAGTACTTCAAGCGGTTTATTCAGGTAGCCTTTCCATCGATGAAGCCCTTAAAAGCGCACAGGATTATGTGAACTCAAATTGGTGATATGGCAGGACTTTTTTTTGGAATAACGCTGATTCTTTTTTTGGTAGCGATGTTTTCACGAAGGGCCATTATGATGGCCCTTCCACTTCTGTTAATTGTGATGCTGGTTATCGTACTTCCGCTGATCTGGGCATTTATCATTTCCTTTTTCAAATACGGGATCCTTGACACTGTTCCAAGAATAGTTGGGCTTCATAATTACAAACTCGCATTTCAAGACAGCGGTCTGAGATTATCTTTTAAGATAACATCATTATGGGCATTCCTTAAGGTTTCACTCGAACTTGTCATTTCCTTTTATCTCGCAATTACACTACGTAAATCCTCAGTACTAAATAAGGCTGCTCTCCTTTTAATTGGTTTGGGGTGGTTTATGCCCTCATTTATAAGCGTTTCAGCCTGGAGAGCGTTCATACAGGGTTATGGCAGCAACTCTCCTTTCAACCTAATATGCAATTTGATGTTTGGTACCAATTTGGATATAGCGACTCAACCCTTGTCCGCCTTTATAGTAACCCTTTTAATCAGTGTATGGCTGTCTATTCCAATGAGCACCATGATAATTATTGCTATGCTTCAGAGCGTTCCCGGAGATGTTGAGGATATGCTGTTAATTGATGGAGCTAAAGACAGTGTTATCGCTAGCATTTTCTTTGGCCAGGTAAGGTATCTTTTGATACCATATTACTTCTTTCAGCTGGCGAGAGCTTTTAAGGGCTTTTCCACAGCGTTTTTGCTGAGTGGTGATGGTCCGTTATTACCGGGAGGCTTTACGCCGAGAACCATAGTGGGGGCAACTTCTTTTTTAGGAATAGTTCTTTATAGGAAATTCAGTTTTGAAGATGATTATGGAATCCTTTCCGCATATTCTGCTGTTGTTGGAGCTATAATGCTACTTTGGTTAGTAGCCGCCTTAAGCTCTCGAGTAGAAGTGCCAAAGCGACATCGTTACGTGATGCTCCTTGCAGCTGTTTCACAATTTTTTTCCGGCTGTTACCTCAAAATTGGAATGTGGCCTTATTTAATTGCTGCTGGATATCTTTTTACACTTTTTTTGGTTCCACATTTTAAGAAGACTTTTAGGATTCTTTCAGCTATACTGGTGGCATTTGACGCTGGGCTTTGTCTTTATTCAATCAATATTAATGGCTGGAAAGGCATAAACCCTGCGACTTTTCTCTCAGTTCCCGTCGTAATGTTTTCATTGAGATATAAGATGCCCATAATCAATTTTTCTGTTCCAAAGGGGATTAAAAGCTCTTTTAAGTGGATTCCGGGAATTATAAGCCTTATCATATTGCTCTATATAGTATTGCTAGCTCTTTCGGGGAAAAATACTGTCTTGCCAAAACTAGCTAATCTTACGCTTAGAAATTTCTCAATTGTATTTTTCAATCACAGGCTTTGGCTTAATTTACTAAACACGCTGAAAATAGCCCTATACAGTGCGAGCATACTCTTTATGACTGCTTTACCTTTCAGCTATCTGTACTCACGCGGGAAGTTCAAGACCACATCCCTCATCATGCTTGTAGTTCTTTTTGGGGGAGTCTATACAGGTATGCATACCCTTTTACCTCTATATATGCTTTTTGGAAGGTTAAACCTTTTGAATTCCCTTATGGGTGTCGCGATGGTTGTGGCAAACCAGGCTGTTCCACTTACAGTAATAACAATGAGTTCCTTCTTTTCAAAGATACCGAGAGAATTCAGGGAAGTTGCAAGGCTTGAAGGGATGACTGAGGGCATGTATTTTTTAGAGATCATGTTGCCACTCAGTTTGCCTATAATCTCAGGTATTTTTATTTATGTGCTTGTGAGTTCATGGAATGCCTTCACCATTCCACTCATTTTCATTGACAAAAGCGAACTTATGCCCTTTTCTCTGAAAGTTTTCAGCTATGCTGGAGAAATAGGTAGCTTTTACACACGCTGGAATCTTTTTGGAGCAGCATCTTTAATAGGCATTGTTCCATTGCTGTTCTTATACAAATTCAATCAGAGGTTTCTTTATTCGAAGAATCTCGCTGAAGGGGGAATGACCTATGAATAGTATCTTTGACAGAGTTCTTGAAATTGCAAAAGAATATGGAAAGAATATGGCAGTCATAGATTATGTTATAGGCACAGGAATGACAGCGGTAAGGCTTTCTTCGGGAAATGTGGGAGTTGCTCATCTTCTAAGAGAGGAGCTTCCTCCAGGTTGCACCTTATTTGATGAACTCTTTGAAACACCCTGCCCTCTGTATGAGTTTCTGAAACTTGGCAATGTACATCATCCAATAACTGTTAGCCTTGCATTAGCCGCTGCAAATGCAGTTCTGAATAACAGATTGAAAGAACAAGATTATTCTGAATTAGATATATTCGAGATCCTAAATCTCAAAAGAAGCGACACTGTCGGATTTATAGGTGATTTTAAGCCTTTGACCTCAAAATTAAGAGGCAAAGTTGAAAAGCTCATGATTTTTGAAAGGCATGCAAGCGAGGATTATTTGCCAGATTGGGCAGCGCCTTGGAAACTAAGAGAATGTTCAGCAGTTATCATCACTGGAACGGCGTTTATGAACAGAACAATCGACACCATTTTGAACTCGGTAAATACCGATAGGGTTGTAGTGTTCGGACCTTCGACTCCACTCGTTCCTGAAGTTTATCCAGAGGTGGTAAAGGCAATAGGTGGAGCAAAGATAATGGATCCGGAATTGACAATGAAGGTAGCTTCAAGAGCTGGGGGAACGAAGAATTTGTACAGGCTAAAGGCCGCAAAAAAAGTTACGCTGATTTTGAAATAAAGGAAAAAAGGCGGCTACAGCCGCCTTTTGTTTATAATCCGAATTTAGAGCGATAATCTTGTAAAAGCCCGTCGATTTCGAGAACTTCTTGTTGCTCTTTCTGCCAGAATTCCATGGTTTTCTGTGAGTTCAATTCTTCGACTTCTTTACCTTGCTGTTCGACCCATGTGTAGTATTTCAGATTGTGCCATCGCTGGCGGTTATCCATTGTACCTTCAAAGATCCAGTCGGTCTTCGCTCCAAGGAATATGGATTCATAGCGGTGTTTTGCCTCAGATCTATCGAGTTTCCCATAAGTGTTTGTCAATTGCTCCATCACAGAATGGTAGCGGTCAATATTATCCGTTGCAATGGTAACGATATTATCTTTATCAGTTAAGCCATAGTACTTTGCCATTTTGATAGCTCCCATTACGTTAGCAACACCTGAAATGCCAAAAACACTGGAAAGAAATTCAACAGTTTTTTCGGGAATGAACTCTTTTAAAAATTTCTTTCCTTCTTCATCTGTTAGAACCTGAAGCATTTTTTTCGATTCAACATCATCAACAGCAACAACAGCATCGTTGTTCATAACATTGTGTATCCAGGTTACGTGTTTATCGCCTATTCCTTGAATATCGTGCCCACCATAACCGTTAAGCGAAAGCGTTGGGCATTGGATTGGTTCAAGAGCGACAATCTTGACATCTGGATAAACCTCTTTTACTCTGTCTCCACAGGCTATTGTACCCGCTGATCCCACTCCTGAGACAATTGCGGACACTCTTCCGTTGCCTATGCTAAGCTCATCTATGAGTTCCAGTATGGTATTTCCGGTTACATAGTAATGGAATCTGTAATTGCCAAATTCTGAAAATTGGTTGAGAATTCTGATCTTATCAGGATTTTCAGCCTTTAGCTCCTTTGCTTTATCATATATTTCCTTAACATTCGATTCACAGCCGGGTGTGGCAATGACTCTTGCCCCATAGCCTTCTATAATGTCGAATCTTTCCTGAGACATTTCCTCGGGAAGGATTACAATCGTGTCAAACTTCATTCGACATCCAACCCAGGCTCCTCCAATTCCATAATTACCGGTAGATGGCCATACGAGGGTATGATAAGAGGGATCTATTTCACCCTTGAGAACTTTTTCCATGAGAATGGAATACGTTGCGCCAACTTTGTGGCTGCCCGTTGGAAATTCTTTTCCATATAATACTATGATATTCGCATCAACACCGGTAAGCTCTTTGGGCAATACAACATAATAAATTTCGTTATCAATATTACGCCAGGAAATGTTGAATAGATTGATTGGATCCAGGGGATCTTTGGTGCGCATTTCCCAGGCCTTTTTTCTGATTTTGGGATCGATTTTTTCGGGATGAAGCATTTCTTCAAATGATGGTCCTAAAACAAATTTCTTCATTTTCTAATCCTCCTTGATTAATTTCAATATATATTCTGGAGTAGCTGGTATTCTTTTTATTCTTTTTCCAATGGCTCTTGATATAGCGTTAGCAATTGCCGCTGGGGTAGGCATTAGAGATGGTTCACCTATGCCTTTTGCTCCATAAGGGCCTCGTGAGAAGGGCTCCTCAACGATGTCAATTATGAGTTCTTCCGGAATTTCATGAATGGTTGGGATGATATATGTGTTGAAATTATCCGTTAGTATCTGTCCATTTTTAAATTTTAAGTCCTCGAACAAGGCATATCCCATACCCTGAACAAAACCACCTTGAACCTGTCCAATAATACCTTCAGGATTCAATGCCTTCCCAACATCGTGGCTTGTGTAAGCTTTTACGACTTTAGTCTGTCCTGTATTTAAATTTACCTCAACAACCACGATTTGCGAAGCAAAGGAATAAGTCACATAGGCTTCCCCAATTCCCTTTTCGGCATCCCACTCAAGACTTGCTGTTTTATACCAGCCTGTTTCATTTAGTTTAGCATTTTTTCTAAAAGCATGTTCTACTAAATTTTCAAAAGATATCTCCTGACCTGAAAGGCTGTCAAGAAACTTACCATTGCCCCATTGAACATTTTCAGCCAAGGCGCCCGTGAGGTTACAAAACACGTCAATAAGCCTCTGCCGTAATTCCGAGGCAGCCAAACGCGTTGCGTTACCGCTGTACACGGTAGTCCGTGAGGCAACAGTTGGTCCACTATCTGGCACAAAAGCCGTATCGGGTTGATGAACGTTGATTTTTTCTATATGCTGTCCAAGTTCTTCAGCGGCAATCATGGCAATAACTGTTTTTGCACCCTGACCCATTTCTGTACCACCAATTCTGACATCTACAGTGCCATCTGCATTTATTTGAACGTGCGAACCTGAAGCATCAAGATGCTGTCCGGCGGCGCCAAGGCTCACACCATAAAAGATATGAGAAACACCAATTCCACGTTTTTTATCCTGATGAGTATTATTGAATGCTTCCACTTCTTTTTTTAGATGTTCCCAATTTGAAATCTCTCGAATGTTTTCAAGTGTTTTAACAGCACCAACACTTTCAGTCAACAAATGATCAGTAGCGGTTCTGCTTCCTTCTCTTAAAGTGTTCATGAGCCTTAATTTTATGGGGTCGATACTTAATTTTTCAGATATTTCGTCCATCATGGCTTCCACAGCAAAAAGCACCTGAGGACTTCCAAATCCCCTGAAAGCTCCTGGTGGTATTTTGTTCGTATATACACCATATACATCCACTTTAACGTTGGGGATATCATAACTCCCAGCAGCGTGTACCAGAGTTCTGAACATCACAATGGGTGATAGTGTCGCATAAGCACCCATATCCATATAGGCCTTGATTTCCATTGCTCTTAGTTTGCCTTCTTTGCTGACTCCAATTCTATAATGCGATTTGATGGGATGACGTTTGGAAGTGGTTTGAATATCCGTTTCACGATCATAGATCAATTTTGCCGGTCTACCTGTGTTATAAGCAGCAACCGCCGCGTAAGAAGCTACATAAGAAGGAACATCTTCTTTCCCACCAAAGGCTCCTCCGGTTTCCGTTTGTATGACGCGTACTCTATTCAAGGATGTTGCCAAGACACGTGCCACGCTATTTTGAACGTAATAGGGACATTGCATAGTACCGTAAACAGTGAAACCATAATCTATATCTGGAGTAACGATTATACCTTGAGGTTCTAGATATGCCTGCTCTTGATAATGAGCATAGAATTCACCCTCAAATATTTCGTCACTATGTTTGAATCCGTCTTCAACATTTCCTTTTCTTATCTTCTTATGTATGGGCACATTTGTTGGTTCATGCACTCTGATTTTATCTTCAAGCGCCTTTTCAATTGTCAAAACAGCTGGCAGTTCTTCTATTTCCAAGCTAATTTTTTCAGCGGCTTCTTTTGCTATTTCATATGTTTCTGCTGCGACAACTGCAACCACGTCTCCATAATATCTTACCTTTTCACCTACTGAGACGAGGCAGGGCATATCTTTGACAACTTCTCCAAGTTGATTCTCACCGGGTATATCCTTGTATGTGTATACACCGACAACACCCGGTACATCGAGTGCTTTTTCGACATCAATGTCTTTCAAAATACCGTGACCTTTTCTTGCCAATACAAGGTAACAATATACCATTCTGTCAAAGTAAAGATCTGCTGCAAACTTGGCCTTTCCATTAACTTTTGGAATGGCATCAACCCGCTTGATTTTTGAGCCAATCACATTTTTCTTGTTCTCAACTGTATTCACCAGTACCTCACCTTCCCTCAAAAAGGTGCACAAATTTATTCTTTGTAACATCCACAAGCCCCATGTTTGTCAATTTCAACTTTGGAATAACCGCGAGTTGAACAAAAGACAACGTCATAAAGAGATCTGGAAGTACACTTCCAAAATCCTTCAAAACCTTCTTTAGGATTCCCAACCTTTCAGCTACTTCTTCGCTGGAAAGGTCTGACATTAACCCTGCAATAGGGAGTGGAAGTTCTGCAACCACTTTTCCGTTGTTAGAGATAACCAAACCGCCACCCAATTCAATAACTCTATTAGCAGCTACCAACATGTCTTCATCATTTGTCCCCAGCACGCACATGTTATGAGCGTCATGTCCAACCGAGGTGGCAACAGCACCTTTTTTTAAACCAGATCCGGTTGCAAAGGCAACAGAAATTGATTTTTTCTTTGTGTATCTTGAAATAGAAGTGAGTTTCAATACATCACGATCGATATCAGAAATAACCTCGCCATTTTCTACTTTAGGCTCCACTAATTTCTCACCTGTCAGAACTTCGTGACCGAAAAGCTCTATTACCCTTAATTTACCGGGGGCCAATGGGACTTTAAAATCCTCAAGAGTCAACTTAGGAGTGGCAAAAGTGTTCATCTTTTCAACGGGATATATTTTCTTCTCGATTTCATCTATCATTTTTCCATCAACAGCAACGAGCTTCGAGTCTTTGAAAACCATGTCTACCCTGAATTCGTCAAGATTTTCAACAACAAGCAAATCCGCTTTATAACCCGGAGCGATGGCACCCATAGATCTCAAATTATAATGCACAGCGGTGTTTATTGTTGCCATCCTAATAGCAGTTACCGGTTCTATGCCAAATTCTATTGCACGCCTTACCATATAATCTATATGACCTTCTGCGATGATGTCATTAGGATGCTTATCATCAGTACAGAAAGAAATAAACGGGTAATTGTGCTCGTTGATCAACGGTAACAAAGCATCGAGATTTCTGGCCACGCTACCTTCACGTATTAGAATCTGCATACCCCTCGCCAGCTTTTCTTTTGCCTCTTTGACAGTTGTACATTCATGATCAGAACGTATGAAAGCACAAATGTAGCCATTTAAGTCTTTCCCGGTGATACCGGGGATATGACCGTCAATTTTCTTATATTTGTGTCTTAACAATTCAATCTTTGAAATCGTATCCTTATCACCGTTTATAACAGCAGGATAGTTCATGACTTCTCCAAGTCCAAGAACTCTTGGATGTTTTTCGACGAATCCTATCATATCCATTACAGAAATATTAGCGCCACTGGTTTCCTTGTCGGTTGCAGGGACCGAAGAGGGGAGCATTATATAAAGGTTTAAGGGGATACCTTCAGTTGAACGTAACATGTATTCGACACCTCTAAGTCCGAGGACATTGGCAATCTCATGAGGATCTGCTATTGCCGTGGTCGTACCTCGAGGAAGAACAGTACGTGCAAATTCTATTGGTGAAACCATTGAAGATTCAATATGAAGGTGCGCATCGATCAACCCGGGAATGACATAAGCCCCTTTCAAATCAATGACTTCTTTTCCTTTGGTGTAATCGCCAATTCCGGCAATCCTTTTTCTGAAAAGAGCAATATTAGCTTTTTCTATTTCTCCGCTGAAAACGTTGACAATCCTGCAGTTTTTCATTAAAACATCTGCTTCTTTTAAGCCCCTAGCCACAGGAAGAATATCGATTATGTTCACAGCTCCCACCCCTTTGTCCTAACATTATACTATCTGATTTGTTGAAAGTTAAATACAAAAATAAATCCCTGCCAGCGGCAGGGACCCTTTAAGATTTAAATATTGAGTTTTTTTGCCTTTTGTTTATCTCCTCTGTCAGACGAGCGATGAAGGAATTTAGTTTTATGCCATAGAGATTCTCTCCCGTTCGCAACCGGATAGATACAGTTTTAGCGTCTATTTCTTTGTCTCCAACAATTGCCATGTATGGGACTTTTTGCATCTGAGCGTCGCGGATTTTGTAATTAGTCGACTTTGTTCTAGTATCAACCTCAATCCTTATACCAGCATTTCTCAACTCTGCAGCCACTTCTTTTGCATATTCATTATGCCTATCGGCAATGGGAATTACTTTTACCTGGATAGGTGCAAGCCAGGTCGGAAAAGCACCGGCATAGTGTTCTATCAATATACCAAAGAAACGCTCAAGAGAACCGTATATTGCTCTGTGTATCATAACGGGTCTATATTCCTGATTATCTGGGCCAATATATGTCATATTAAAACGCTCCGGCATGAGAAAATCGAGCTGGATAGTTGCACACTGCCATTCGCGACCAAGAGAATCACGGACGTGGAAATCAATTTTTGGGCCATAGAATGCCCCATCGCCCTCATTCACTTTATATCTTAACTTTGTTGACTCAAGGGCGTCTCTGAGAGCATCAGTGGCAATGTCCCATATCTCTATTTCACCCATAAAGTCTTCAGGTCTGGTGCTCAGCTCAGCTCTGTACTCAAACCCAAAGGGGCTGTAAATTCTATCGACAAAGCTAATAACACCTTTGATCTGTTCCTTAATTTGCTCTCTTGTGCAGTAAATATGGGCGTCATCTTGTAAGAATCCTCTTACCCTCAAGAGTCCATGTAGGACACCGCTTCTTTCGTAACGATGAACCTTTCCAAATTCAAAGAATTTCATAGGAAGGTCTTTATAGCTGACAGAGCCAGATTTATATATAAGAATATGCCCGGGGCAATTCATGGGTTTTACGGCGTATTCCTGTCCTTCCTTTTCAGTGAAGTACATGTTATCGCGATAATGATCCCAATGACCAGATTTTTTCCAAAGGTCTATATTCATTATTAAAGGGGTAATTACTTCCTGATAATCATCCTGAATGTGCATTTCTCTGGAAAATTTCATCAGTTCATTGAGCACAACGGTTCCTTTAGGATGAAACAAGGGCATTCCCGGTGCATATTCATATGAGAAGCTGAAAAGCCCAAGCTGTGGGCCAATTTTCCTATGGTCTCTTTTTTTCGCTTCTTCGAGCATTGCAAGATGTTTTTCAAGTTCAGATTTTTTAGCAAATGCAGTTCCATATACACGCTGAAGCATTTTGTTTTTTTCATCGCCCCGCCAGTATGCACCGGAAACGGAGAGCAGTTTAAAATGCTTTATACGCCCCGTTGATGGCATATGAGGACCTTTACAAAGATCAACAAAGTCCCCCTGCTTGTAGAAAGAGATTTTTTCATCGTCGAGCTCTTCAACCAACTCTACTTTGTAAAGCTGCCCCTTTTCTTTCATGAAGTTGATGGCCTCATCCTTTGTCAATTCAAACCTCTCTACCGGAAGATTTTCCTTAACTATCTTTGCCATTTCAGCCTCAATCTTTGGAAGGTCATCTTCTGAAAGTTTTACATCTCCAAGATCAAAGTCATAATAAAACCCATCTTCTATAACGGGCCCTATGGCTAGCTTTACATTCTTTTCACCATATATCCTCATCACTGCCTGAGCGAGGATATGGGAAAAGGTATGTCTGTAAAAAATAGGCGCTTCATAATCTTTTTCGAGAATAAGCCTTAACTTTGCCTTTTCAGGCATTACTCTTTTTAAGTCCCACAAATTCCCATTGACCTCGGCACCTATTGCTTTTTTTAGTAAACCAGAAGAAATATCAGCAGCCACATCAGCAGGTGAAACGGGCTTATCATACTCTTTTATCGTTCCATCAGGTAATTCTATTATCCAATGCATTATATTACCTCCTAACTCTCATCTTATATAGGCAACCCCCTCGACTTCCACAATTGCATCTTTAGGAAGCCTCGCTACTTCAACGACAGCGCGAGCAGGTTTATGGCCAGTAAAATAACGCGAGTATATCTCGTTGAATGTGGCGAAAAGGTCCATATCTTTTATGTACACGTTTACTTTTACGATATCTTCGGTGCTTCCGCCAGCCGCTTTAACAACGGCAATGAAGTTTTCAATAGCCATAGTGAACGCTTTTTCGGGTTCATTTGACAGTTTCCCGGTATCCGGGTTGAGTGGAAGCTGACCCGAAACAAAGAGCATATTCCCAGCAACAATCCCCTGAGAATAAGGTCCAATTGCCTTTGGTGCTTTCTCAGTGTTCACTACCCTCAACACACTATCGCCTCCAATCATCTTTTTGTCATCAATTGCAAATTCTGCTCTACTGTTATACAAAAAATTAGAACATTATCTTTTGCTATGTTCTACATCCCCCATTTTGCGAATATTATACCATTAATGTTGTATATGAGCTTACCACTAAGGATACTTTTAGCCCATAAAAAAGACCTGCATGCAGTTTGTTTATCTTGCTACCATCAAGAAAACGTGCGGATTTTAACCTGCCAGGGCAACACTTGACACGATAGATCATTTTGTGCTACTATATTACTAGATGTTCATATGTGGATATGAACAATAGTCAATAACAGGATGGTGGGTTGGTATGCGATTGTCATTTCGAAATATCCGATTACACAATAACCAAGATTATTTTACCGATTTAGCAAGTTTTTTTTCGGTTTTCAGCAATCCCACCAGATTACGGATATTGTATTTGCTGCTGGATAACGAACTGTGCGTCGGAAAGATATCACAAACGTTGAACTTAAGGCAATCAGCAACTTCGCACCAGCTAAAAATACTGAGAAGCCTAAAACTAGTAAGGGCAAGGCGAGAAGGGCGCACAGTTAAATATTCGCTGGATGATGAACACATAAAGGAAATCTTGGAATCTGGTATGTCCCATCTTTCAGAATAAAGTTCTTAAAAACATTTTTATTGGAGGTGGAAGTATGAGCTGGAAAGGTTGGGTAACTTTATTGGTAGCGATCTGGCTGGTGATCTCTGCGTTTATACCTGGCATTGTAGATTCTCAAGGGGCAAACCTTGCAAATTTCCTGATAGTCGGTATTCTCTTTTTGATAACCGGAATTCCGATGTTGCGCACTTCTAAAACTGCTGGTTGGATAGTAACGTTGGTGGCGATATGGTTGGTCATTTCGGCATTTATCACCGGGATTACCGGTTCCCAGACAGGTGCAATGACAAACGGATTGATTTTTGGTATTATCGCCCTTATCTTTTCTTTCTTTGATAAGAAACAACAGTAATATTGCAATTGCTGCAGAAAGCCCCATCATGCTCGCAAGGGCATGAGGGGGTTTTCTTAATCGCTTTGAAGTTCATGAATCATCAGACTTTTAGCCAGCTTTAAGACTGAGATAGATATAAATAAAGTAAAATGCCAGCAGTATTATTCCGCCTGTTCTTCCGAGTTTTTTCCTTTTCAATCCGGAGAAGAGCAGCAAAAGAACGATAGAGATGAGTGCGAAGATTATATCCTGTGTGATGTCTCTATCGGTTTGTATGGGTGATATAGAAGATGAAATGCCAAGAACCAAAAGTAGATTGAATATATTAGAGCCGATGATATTTCCAACAGCCAAATCGGCCTTTTTCTTAATTCCAGCAGTGATTGAAGTAACAAGCTCTG
>NZ_CEYIHJ010000006.1:0-14844 GCF_982836095.1 Kosmotoga sp. | reverse complement strand
TTAGCAAAAGATTAGTTACATTGCTACCTATTACATTCCCCCATGCAGTTTCAGTATGATTATGGTATGAAGCGAGTACAGATATTGCCAGCTCTGGTAAAGAGGTTCCAAAAGCAACCAGAGTAACTCCTATAAGAGTATCGCTTACTCCAAAGGATCTTGCAAGGTTGATACCGGAGTTGACCACAAGGTCTGAACCAAAGACCACTCCCGCCAACCCTCCGAGAGTTGCAAGGATTGCCAGCGGCATTTTGTGTTCCAGATGAGAAATACCCTTTTCTTCAGTTATACCTATTTCACGGTCATTTTTTGCCATAGAAAAAAGGTAATCCACAAAGATAGCGAAAAAGCACAAAAGAACCACGCCATCGTATCTATTGAGCCCCATTGTCCCGTTAAGCAACAACATCCCCGCAGCTATTGTGCTCAATATAACAAAGGGCATTTCTTTTGCTATTGTAGAAGTTGAAATTCTTAATGGCTGAATAATCGCTGTTGCTCCCAATATGAGTGCGACATTTGCCACGTTTGATCCTAAAACGTTCCCTATAGCTATTCCAGAGCCATCTATCGCGGCTTTTACACTTACAGCGAGCTCTGGTGCGCTTGTTCCAAAGGCTACAATGGTAAGGCCTATAAAAAGCTCAGAAACACCAAAACGCCTTGCAATTGCAACAGAGCCATCAATAAGGTAATCTGCACCTTTTACTAAAAGTGCAAATCCGACTATCAAAAGCAACACATTCGCTATCAAAATATCACCTACTTAAAAAAATGCGGCGCTAGGGCCGCACTTCAGATCACAGGTTAATTTATTTAAGAACGCCTAGCTCTTTACCCACCTTCTCAAATTTCTCAAGTGCATATTCAAGATCTTCTGTTGTATGAGCAGCGCTTATCATGACTCTTATTCTTGCTTTTCCTTTGGGTACTGTCGGATACCCAATTGACTGGGCAAAGACGCCTTCTTCAAAGAGCCTTGCGCTGAAAGTAGAAGAGAGTTTTGCATCGTAAAGCATTACCGGGGTAATTGGAGTTTCGCTATGTCCAGTGTCAAAACCCATTGATTGCATCTTTTCTTTGAAATATCTGGCATTTTCCCAGAGTTTTTCCACAGGTGATCCATCGTTCTGGAGAATTCTCACTGCAGCAAGGGCTGCACCGGTTTCTGCGGGCGATAGTGAACTGCTGAAAAGGAATGGACGTGCCTTCTGTTTAAGATAGTCTATTAGCTCTTTTTTGCCAGCGACAAAGCCACCTACAACGCCAAAAGCCTTTGAAAGAGTTCCTACTTCTATATCCACTCTTCCATGAAGGTCAAAATGGTCTACAATACCGCGTCCGTGGCTTCCGAGTACGCCTTCACCATGGGCATCGTCAACCATCAGTAATGCATCGTACTTTTCACACTTTTCGACAATTTCAGGCAATGGAGCAAGATCACCGTCCATAGAAAAAACCCCATCTGTAATCACGAGGAGTTTTTTTGCACCATCAGCCTTGGCTTCCTTAAGCTTTTCTTCAAGGTCTCCAGCATCACGGTGTTTCCAGACATACCTCTTTGCCTTGGACAATCTGACTCCATCTATTATACTGGCATGATTCAGTTCGTCTGATAGTATTGCGTCTTCAGCAGTGGTAATAGCTGGAATAACTGCTTGATTTGCGTTGAACCCTGACTGAAGAACAAGAGTTGCTTCAACTTTTTTAAATTGTGCAAGTTCGCGTTCGAGATCATCGTGGATTGATAATGTACCTGCAATAGTTCTCACTGCTCCAGGTCCAACACCCCATCTTTCAATAGCTTCGATGGCAGCCTTCCTCAACTCGTTTCGGTATGCGAAACCGAGATAGTTGTTTGAGCACATGTTGAGTACTTTTTTGCCGTTGATGGTTAACCAGGAGCCCTGTGGGCTTTCCAATGTCTTGATTTTTACGAGAAGCCCATTTTCTTCGAGCTCTTTGAGTTCCTTTGAAAAGACGCTGTAATCGAACACGAAATCACCCCCACTCAAAATTATTCTATCTCAAGCACTACTTTTCCTGCTACACCTTCCAACATTGATTTTACACCTTTTTCCCAATCGTCCATTTTCAAAACGTGGGTTACAACAGGCGAAAGATCTACGCGTTTGTTTCTGAGAAGTTCGGTTGCTATTTGCCATGTTTCAAACATCCTTCTACCGGTAATTCCGTAAAGGGTTAGCCCTTTGAATATAACTAAGGAATTGAGATCAAAATTCACATCACCGGGGAATACGCCCAAAAGAGAGACTTCTCCACCATTTGTCGTGCTTTCTAAGCCCTGTTTGAGTGCATTGAGGTTACCTGACATCTCCATGAAAAAATCGACTCCGTTCCCATCAGTAAGCCTTTTTACCTCATGTACAACATCTACTTCTCTTGGATCAAGAATAACATCTGCTCCCATTTTTCTTGCAAGTTCTTTTCTAAATTCTTTTAGCTCAGTTACAATGACTTTTGCAGCACCAGCACTTCGAGCAACAGCAGCAGCCATTACGCCTATAGGTCCTGCACCGGTTATAAGTACGTTCTTGCCTGTAAGGTCAGTAACAAGAGCGGTGTGAATGGCATTACCAAAAGGTTCCATGATTGATGCAAATTCCGGCGAAATACCTTCTGGAACTTTCCAGAGTACAACTTCAGGGACTCGAACATAAGGTGCAAAAACGCCATTCCTGTCAACACCCAGTATCTTCATATCTTTGCACACATGCATTCTGCCGGTTTTGCATTGTAAACACTTTTGACAGGGAATATGGGTTTCAGAAACCACCATATCACCAACTGAAACGCGGGTAACTCCTTGTCCCACCTCGATAACTTCGCCGGTGAACTCATGTCCCGCTATTTGAGGTGGGTGTATCTTTTGCTCTGCCCAGCTATTCCATTCATAGATATGTAAGTCAGTACCACAAATCGAAGCCCTTTTAACTCTTATTAGCACTTCATTTGCAGACAATTCTTCCGGTACTGGAACATTCTTAATGGTAAATCCTTTACCCGGTTTTTCTTTCACAATAGCCTTCATGTATTGGGTTCCCACCTGGATTCCTCCTTTGCAGGATTTTGCACCACATTTTAAGTGTAATACCTACACGATTGTTTCCCAAAACCGGAAATACACGAATAATCCGGAATCAGTTAATTCACGCTCTCCATTCTCTTTATATCTATTCCGTGGAAAATCAGGAATTTCTTTATATCATCAATAGTTTTCAACCTCATATACTGATTTCTCATTTTTGCAGCGTTGGGGATATTCCTGGTATAGCCGACGAAGAATTTTCGTGATTCTTTTATGCCCTTGTCTATGCCTTTTTCTTTTAACAGCAATAGCAAATGCTCTGCAAAAGCGCTAAGTCGTTCAATGGCTGTCAATTTCCGGTAAGTTCCTGTTTCAATCAGAGTTTTTGACTGTTGGAATATCCACGGATTGCCTATCGCGCCTCTGGCAATTATCACCCCATCAACAGGATAGTTGTCGTATATCTTTTTAACATCCTCCGGGGTAAACAAATCACCAGAGCCAAACACGGATATTCCGTGTTCATGGCACAAATTCGCTGCTCTTGCTATGGCTTCCCAATCAGCTTTTCCTGTGTATTTTTGCTTTGTTGTTCTCCCATGAATAAAGATAGCATCCGGACCTGCATCTATTAATTTGCTAACTATTTCAAGCACCCGGTTATCGTTCCAACCGAGCCTTATCTTCACGGAAACAGGTTTCTCAACTCTTTCCTTTAACAGAGCGATTATCGCTACCAGTTTTTCCAGTTGCTGCAAAAGAGCGCTTCCTGCCCCTTTTCTGGTAACCTTTTTTACAGGGCAACCAGCATTAACATCGATCCAGGTCACAAGATCAGCGATACGTTCATACGCCTGCAAGAACTTCAGTGGTTCATTACCGAAAAGCTGCACTCTACACGGCGCTTTTGGAAGAAGTTTTGTGGTAGCTCTATCATTTAGTAAAATTCCGTCAACGCTGAGCATTTCCGTAAAAATGAAATCTGCTCCCCATTTCAATGAAATGCTCCGCATTATGTGATCAGTATAGCCTGCCATCGGGGCAAGCCCTATTTTAAAAATTTCTTTCATAAAAGGCTATGACCTCCAACAGAATACTTTCTGGAACCATACCTAAAATGGATTTTTTTGTTTCTACACGATGGCGAATTTCTGTTGCAGATAATTGGATAAGAGGGGCATTCAAAAATATTATGCCTCTTTTTTCATAAGATTTAAGTGAATCATAAGCATATGATGCCCTTCGCTTATAGCGAGGATAAACAACGATAAATGCCTCTTTTAAAAGTTCCTGGAACCTATACCATGATTTGATGTTTTTCAAGCTGTCCTCCCCCAAGATCAAATATGGAGGAGTACCATGTTTTTTGCTAAAATGCCGTACTGTGTCAATGGTATAGGAAGGTCCCCCTTTTTCAGCTTCGTAGGTTGAAATCACAGCTCTCTTTTCGCTGGTAAAAGCCTTTCTTAGCCATTCAACACGTTTGTTGAAAGAAGCTTTTACGCGCTCTTTGTGCGGAGGGTTGAAGGCAGGGATGATGTATATAAAATCGAGTTCAAGTGCTTCCAACGCATACGCTGCTACTGTAAGATGTCCATTGTGTATAGGGTCGAAAGAACCACCAAAAATACCATATTTTTTACTCTTTATACTCATACTCTCTCCCATTGACCAGGACCAAATCTCCATCTTTTGCACCCATATTTCTCAACTTTGAAGAAAGCCCACCTTTTTCCAATTGTTCGAGAAGATAAAGATCTTGCTTCTCCTTGAGTATTATTTTCCTGCCATAATAGTCAACTGCAGGTCCTTCCACAATAAAGATACCATTTTCTCCTCTTCTAATTCTGAAGTTGTTTACAGCAGGCTCCTTTTCACTAATAGCTGAAACCTTTGGTAATTTGGATTCTTCGGTACGAAAGAAGTTTCTCAAAAAACTCTTGCTTCTCTCTATATGATCCCAAATTTTTGATTTTAGTTCCTTTATATTGAAACCTGTTGCTGCGGAAATAGGCATTATTTCCTTTCCGGTTTCGTCTTTGAAACGCTTTAACCGTATTTCCAACTCTTCGGGTGGAAGCACATCAGTTTTATTCGCTACAATGATTTCGGGCTTTTTAGCAAGGTCAGGATTATGCAACATGAGTTCTTTCCTGATATCATAATAATCCTGAACAAAATCCCTACCATCTATTGAAGCGATATCAATTAGATGCACAAGTAAGTAACACCGTTCAACATGCTTGAGAAAATTATGCCCCAAGCCAGTACCTTTGTGAGCTCCTTTAATCAATCCAGGGACATCGGCGACAATAAATCCATTTTCGCCAAGTTTGACAACCCCAAGATTAGGAACCAGCGTGGTGAAATGGTAATTGGCTATTTTTGGCTTTGCGTTCGAAATAAGAGAAATAAGTGTCGATTTCCCTACATTTGGATAGCCTATAAGCCCCACATCTGCGAGCAATTTTAATTCGAGTCGTATATACAATTCTTCACCCGGATCACCTGCTTCTGCCATTTTTGGTGCCTGGTTGACAGAAGTTGTAAAATGAACGTTTCCACGGCCGCCTTTGCCGCCCCTTGCAACACATACTGTTTCACCGGGTTCTTTCAAATCAGCAATGAGCTCATCGGTTTCAGCATTGAATACCTGTGTACCTAGAGGAACTTCTATAACTATGCTTTCTGCGTTTTTGCCGTTCATTTTTGAGCCTGATCCGTTCTCCCCGTCTGGAGCTATGAACTTCCTTTTTCTTCGGAATTCACTCAAAGTATTTTTGCTGGTTGTAGCACGAATGAAAACATGGCCGCCATCTCCTCCATCTCCGCCATCAGGACCACCAAAAGGCACATATTTTTCCCTGCGAAAGGAGATAGCGCCATCACCGCCTTTGCCAGCTTTAACATAGATTTTTCCAGTGTCAATAAGGCTTTCTGGTTTACTCATACTTCTTACCCTCACTTTCCTCTTATGTTATAATAACACCGCCAGAAGAAAGGGGGAAGACCCGTGGCTAGTATAGTCAATATTGGATTTGACTCCTATGTTGTGGTTGACAGGGTAATGGCGGTTTTGCCCGCCCATAGTTCGGCTGTGAAAAGATTGAAACAACTCGGTGTCGAAAGCGGTAAGACAGTCAATCTGACCTTTGGGAAGCGAACAAAGTCGGTCATCATGGTAGACAGTGGACATATTCTCTTTTCCTTTTTACCAATCGATAAGTTAGTAGATAAGCTATTTTCAGATCAGGAGGAATAAAGTGTGGATTTCAAAATGATGCCAGTGGTTCCTTATGTTGTAGAAAACAGAGGGCGTGGAGAACGAATTTACGATATTTTTACCAAACTACTCAATGAAAGAATAATTTTTCTTGGTTGGCCTATTGATGATGAGGTATCCAATATCGTAGTTGCCCAGTTGTTATTTCTCGAATCGCAAGATCCGGAAAAGGATATCAGCATTTACGTCAATAGCCCAGGTGGCTCTGTAACGGCGGGCCTTGCGATCTATGACACAATGCAGTACATCAAGCCAGATATTTCTACGATATGCATAGGAATGGCAGCTTCCATGGGAGCGGTTATTTTAACGGGAGGTACCAAGGGCAAAAGATACGCTTTGCCTCATTCAAGGATAATGATTCATCAGCCTTGGGGTGGCGCCGAAGGAACCGCGAGGGATATTGAAATCAGAACGCGAGAACTGTTGCATATCAAGGATGAAGTAAACCGAATTCTTTCAATACATACCGAACAATCCATGGAGAAGATTGAGCATGATACTGATAGAGACTTTTATATGAGCGCTCAAGAGGCTGTCGAATATGGACTGGTGGACAAAGTAATTGACCCCAAAAAATCGAAAGTTAAAGTTTGAGGAACATAACAGAATCTGCCGGCGCATTGCGCCGGCTTTTAACATTAAATGTAAAGAAAGGAAATGATAGAGGAGGTTCAAGATTTTGGCACTAAGGGAACTAACTCCGATGATGAGGCAATATCTTGAAATAAAAGATAATTACAAAGACTGCATTCTCCTTTTCAGATTAGGAGATTTTTACGAGGCTTTTTTTGAAGATGCCAAAAAAATCTCTGAAACTTTGCAAATAGTTTTAACTTCACGCAATGGCAATCCTATGGCAGGTGTTCCACATCATGCGGTTGGTCAGTATGTTAAGAAGCTCCTCGATGCGGGCTATAAAGTAGCTATTTGTGAGCAAGTAGAAGATCCTGCTACTGCCAAGGGACTTGTTAAAAGAGAAGTCACCAGGGTACTCACTCCGGGGACTGTTCTTGAAGATGACCTGCTTCCTATGGAAAGGAACAATTACCTTTCAATAATGGGAATCCATAAAGGTAAAATGGCGTTTGCCATTACAGACATCTCAACGGGCGAAGTTGGCACAAGCGTGGTAGAACTCGATGAGGCTAAAGATATCATTGAGAAATACAGGCCATCACAACTGGTACTTCAGGAATCTTTAAAAGAGCACAAAGATTATCTTCTATCGAGCATGGAAAATTTATTTGTTGAAAACCTTGAAGACTGGCATTTCGCCTTTAGTTCGAGTGTCGAGTATATAAAAAGCTTCTATGGGCTTGCATCGTTAGATGCTTTGGAACTTTCTGAAGAAGAAATCACTGTGTTAGGCACACTCTTTAAATACCTTGAAATGACGCAATTTAAGACTTTCTCTCATTTCTCGCTTCCATCCAAGCTTAATACACCCGATTATATGCAATTGGATTCAGCGACAATCGAGAATCTTTCACTTATTCCATCCGGGAAAAAAGGTTCGCTTTTTGAGACCTTAAAAGAAACAGCAACCGCAATGGGAACGCGCAGGTTGAAAAAATGGCTTCTGACTCCATTGACGTCAAAAGCAGAGATTAACAAGCGCCTTGATTATGTGGAAGCTCTGATTCATGATTCATTACTGCACGAAGAGCTTCGCGATTTTTTACGAAGGGTCTTTGACATTGAGCGTATTGCCACACGGATTTCATCAGGCAAAACCGTTCCAAGAGACCTTCAATCACTCAGGTCCACACTTCAGGTCTTGCCATATATCAGGGAACTCTTTGAAACCAACGACGTTTTTTTTCAGTTAGCCGGGGAAATTCCGGATTTCTCACAAGAACAGGAATTGCTTGAAACAGCTCTTGAAGATGAACCTTCTGCAATACCGGGAGATGGAAAGGTTATTAGAAAGGGGTACAACAAAGAGTTTGATGAATTGAGAGAGTTGTTATTCAGCTCAAGAGAAAAACTCAAAGAATTTGAACTCCATGAAAAAAGACGTACAGGAATCAGCAACCTGAAGGTAAAGTACAACAAGGTATTTGGTTATTTTATTGAAGTTTCAAAGGCGCAGTTGGAACGGGTCCCCGAAGATTACATCAGGAAGCAAACACTCGTAAACTCAGAACGCTTTATTACTCCGGAGCTTAAACAATTTGAAGACAAAATGCTGAGTGCCAGTGAAAAGATAGAAATAATGGAACGCGAGCTTTTCTCAGAATTATGCCAGCAATTGAATAAGAGTAGAGAGAAGTTGAAAAGTGTTGCTCAACTTCTTTCTGAAGTCGATGTTTATCAATCCCTGGCTACTGTCGCTCGAAAATATAACTACGTCAGGCCACGATTTTCCGAAAATAGATTGATGATGTTAAAAAATGCAAGGCATCCTGTGGTAGAGAGATATATCAGGGATTTTGTTCCAAACAGTATTTCCTTTAGTGAGGATAAGAATTTCTACATTCTCACTGGACCAAATATGAGTGGAAAGTCAACTTTTATCAGACAGATTGCATTGTGCTCCATAATGGCCCAAATTGGTTCTTTTGTTCCCGCTGAAGAAGCTGTCTTGCCTATTTATGACAGGGTATTCACCAGAATAGGGGCAAGAGACGATGTCGCAGGTGGAAAGTCCACATTTTTAGTAGAAATGATGGAAACTGCATCCATTTTATCAAAAGCAACTGAAGACAGTCTTGTTGTTCTTGATGAAGTCGGCAGAGGCACTAGCACTTTTGATGGGATAAGTATTGCATGGTCTGTCTCAGAGTTCATTTATGAAGCAATTGGTTGCCACACTGTTTTTGCTACCCATTTTACCGAACTCACCGAACTGGCAAATATGTACAGTGGAATACACAACATCACAGTAGCCGTGAAAGAAACAAAAAAAGGCATTCTCTTTTTACACAAGGTTATTCCTGGTGTAGCGGAACGATCCCATGGTATCGAAGTTGCAAAGTTAGCCGGAATTCCCCAGGTTGTTCTGGATCGTGCGAAAGAAATTCTGCGCGTTATCGTTAAAAGCAGTTCACTCGACAAAACCGTGCAGGTACTCACAGCTGAGGAAATTTCAAGTATCAGAAAGTCTAAGAAGGGTAAAATGCATAGGGATCAGCTCTCACTTTTCGAGGGCAATAAGTGAATAAATGGTATAATTATGCTTTGGAGGAGGGACTTATGAACAAGCTGATAGAATTGCGTAAAAGAATGAAAGAAAGAGCTCTGGATGCCATGTTGATTATTAACAGGGAAAACAGTAATAAGGCAACGAGCTGGTATATCTCAGGATTTTCTGGTTCTCTTGCCCTTTTGCTGATCACAGGTAATTCCGAATACATCATCACAGACTCTCGATACTTCACACAAGCTTCCATGCAGACATCTTTTAAGCTTGTTCCGTATAAAGGTGGAGGGATTGAGGGTATAAAAATCATACTTGATCAATTGATTTCGACAAATGCTATTAAACGTCTTGGATTTGAAGCTGAAAGGATAACCTAT
Organism: Kosmotoga sp.; assembly: GCF_982836095.1. Lineage (NCBI taxonomy): Bacteria > Thermotogati > Thermotogota > Thermotogae > Kosmotogales > Kosmotogaceae > Kosmotoga > Kosmotoga sp. The sequence continues at coordinate 4,990 of NZ_CEYIHJ010000006.1, read as the reverse complement.
TTTTATTTTCAAAATCTTCTTTCTGATCTTGGGGTTGAATTAATTGAATCAGATGATATCATCAAAACTCTGAGAATGGTAAAAACAGAGGAAGAAGTAGAAAAAATTAAAAAAGCAGTAAACGTTGCTGAAGCTTCCCTTATTGAAACCCTGAACATGGTAAAACCAGGTGTAACTGAAAGAGAAATAGCCGCAAGGTTAGAGTATGAAATGAAGAAGAGGGGTGGAAACCCATCTTTTGAAACCATCGCTGTTTCTGGTAATAGAAGTGCTATTGTTCATGGGACTCCTTCAGATAAAAAGATATCCCAGGGCGAATTCCTTCTAATAGATTTTGGAGCCATTGTAGATGGTTATTGCTCGGACATAACTAGAACTTTTGCCATCGGTGAACCTTCAGATGAAATGGTCTCGGTGTATAATATTGTTTATGAAGCTCAGAAAGAAGCCAGAGAAGCTGCTAGAGCTGGAATTACCGGCGCTGAACTTCATAACGTAGCGAAAACCATTATTTCAAATGCTGGTTACGGTGAATATTTCGGACATGGGCTTGGACATGGGCTTGGTATGGAAGTGCATGAACATCCCTCAGCAAATCCTTTGAACACTGAACCTTTGCCAGAGCATTCCGTAATTACCATAGAACCAGGAATATACTTGCCCAATAAGTTTGGTGTCCGGATAGAAGACGATGTCTTTTTAACCAAAGAGGGCTGTATAGTTCTTACTTCACTTGATAGAGAATTGAAAACATTATAATCGCGGAGGTGTCTTCATTGCTTGAAGTCGGAGACATAAGAAAGGGTATAGCCCTAATAGTGGATAATGATATTTACATCGTGCTTGATGTCAATAAGCATTTTACAGGTCGTGGTAGTGGTATCATCAGAACAAAAATGAAAAACATAAAAACAGGCTATGTAAGGGAATTCAAATTCAACAGTGGTGAGAAAGTTGAGGAAGCATCGCTTTCTTTGAGGCATGTTCAATATTTGTACAATGACGGAAACCTTTATTATTTTATGGATCTTGAGACCTATGAGCAATATGCGTTGGATAAAGAAGTTGTCGGAGATGCTATATATTATATGACCGAAAACATGGAACTCGATCTCCAATTTCACGATTCTACCCCAATAGGTGTTGTTTTACCGAATACGGTTGTGCTCGAAGTTACTGATACCGCTCCAAGCTATAAGGGTGATACAGTTTCTGGCGGTGGAAAACCCGCTGTATGCGAAACAGGTCTAAAGATCACAGTACCATTCTTTGTCGAGAACGGGCAGAAAGTCAGAGTTGACACAAGAACAGGCGAGTATATAGAACGAGCTTAAAGAAAGGAGGGAAATTGATGAATTTTGATGAGACAGAATTGGGAAAAGTTGAAATTTCAGACCCTGTTATTCGAGATCTTGCAGTGCATTCTTACATGGAATTTAATGGGTTGAGCTTTACCGACCAAAAAGCGAAGAAAGAAGCCAAAGCGGCTGTAGATATAGAAGTAGAAGAATTAGAATCTGGAAAGAAGCAAATCAAAATCAACGTTTCTACAAAGGTCAAATATGGTGAATCTATTCCGGAATATGCAAGAAATTTGCAAAAAAAGTTGAAAGAAGATGTGGAAAATTTGAGTGGTCTTGAGGTTTCTGAGGTTTACGTGAAAGTTCTCGATGTTGTAGAAGTGACTGAAACTAAACCAACAGAGGTAACCGAGCCGGAAGAAGAAGACGAAGAAGAGGGAAAATAACATATGGCTGAAAAGCGTGGAAATAGGAGACGAATGCGTGATATCGTCTTCAAGTCTGTGTTTCAATATGATTTTCACCAAGATGCAAGCGTTGCATTTGGTTTTTTGAAGAAAGAGTCGTCATTCCATTCACTCGATGAAGAAACCTGGAGAAGAGCCTACAAGTACCTTGATGGCATCTTGGGACATCTCGAAGAAGTTGACCGTGTTATTTCATCACACTTGATAAACTGGACTTTTGATCGCTTAACTGCAGTTGACAAAAATATATTGAGACTTGGAACTTATGAATTAATCTACGAATTAGACGTTCCCATTGAAGTTAGTCTAAATGAAGCTATTGAACTTGCTAAAAAATATGGGTCCATCGAAGACGGGAAATTTGTCAATGGTGTTCTTGATAGAATAGCCAAGCAGCATACTCCGCCTTCAAAGCGGAACCTTTAATGAGGTGATGGCATGAATGACCTTGAAATTGCAAGACAGGCAAAACTTCGTCCTATCACAGAGATCGCAAGAAAGGCCGAAATTCCAAAAGAGTATCTTAAACTGTATGGCGATAACGTAGCCAAAATTTCCCATAAGTATCTTGAAACACTGAGAGGGAATCCCGATGGAAGGTTAATACTCGTTACCGCAATTACGCCAACAAGTGCGGGTGAAGGAAAGACAACCACTTCTATTGGCCTCGCTATGGCGCTAAACAGGATTGGAAAGAAAACTTTCGTGACTTTGAGAGAGCCATCTCTTGGCCCGGTTATGGGTATAAAGGGTGGAGCTGCGGGAGGCGGCTACGCTCAGGTTTTGCCTATGGAAGAAATCAATCTTCATTTCACAGGTGATATTCATGCAGTAACAACTGCGCACAACCTTTTATCAGCCTCAATCGACGCTCACATAAAATTTGACAACAAACTCAATATTGACCCTACGCGTATATATTGGCCCAGAGCTATGGACATGAACGATAGAGCTCTCAGGCAAATCGTCGTGGGATTGGGGGGGAGATCCAACGGCCTCCCGCGTGAAGATGGATTCATTATCACTGCTGCTTCAGAAGTGATGGCTATTTTGTGCCTTGCCAAAGACATTGATGACCTAAAAGCCCGTTTGGGAAATATCATTATTGGTTTAAGCAAGCATGGTGATTTTGTATACGTTAAAGACCTTAAAATTCAAGGTGCAATGGCGGCAGTCTTAAAAGACGCCATTAACCCGAATCTTGTACAAACAATTGAAGGAACTCCGGCTTTTGTTCATGGAGGTCCTTTTGCGAATATTGCTCATGGTACAAATTCCATTATAGCCACAAAAATGGCATTGAAGCTTTCGGACTATGTTGTAACTGAAGCGGGGTTTGGTGCTGACCTGGGTGGAGAAAAGTTTTTGGATTTTGTTTCTCAAGTTGGTGGCTTCAACCCCTCAGCGGTTGTTCTTGTGGCCTCAATAAGGGCTCTTAAGTTAAACGGCGGCGCGGACAAGAAATCACTTGGTGCTGAAAACACCAACGCACTGAAAAAGGGCTTTGACAATCTTAAAGTGCATTACGACAATATGCAGAAATACAATTTACCAGTGGTTGTGGCTATCAATGATTTTCCTGATGACACGCCTGCGGAAAAAGAGCTCTTGGCTGACTTGTGTGATGAATATAATATTCCCTTTGAGATTTCGACCGTGTGGAGAGATGGCGGAAAAGGCGGAATAGCTCTTGCAGAAAGAATTGTCGAGCTATCCAGCGCTGAAAACAAATTTAAACCGCTCATTTCCCTTGATGCGCCCATAGAAGAAAAGCTCAGCGTGGTTACAAAGGAAATATATCGTGCAGGCTCTTATAGCCTTGAACCAAAAGCAAAGAGGATGCTCCGCATTCTTAAAAAGCGAGGATTTGGGAATTACCCAATAATTGTTGCGAAAACGCAGTATTCAATATCAGATGATGCTAAAAAGCTTGGAGCACCAGAGGGTTACGATTTCCAGATAAGAGATTTAACGCTCTCAGCAGGAGCCGGGTTTGTGGTTGCGGTATCTGGTGATATCATGCTAATGCCCGGACTTCCAGCGGAATCAAATGCCGAAAAGATTGATATCAATGAAAACGGTGAAATTATAGGCTTATTTTAATGGAGTGATTATATGGCTATTATTCTTGAAGGTATGCCAGTGGCCAAAAAGATTTACCAAGAAATTGTGGAACAAATGTCACGTTTTGGGCAAAAAAAACCCCAGCTTGTTCTCTATTGTAGTCACCCGGATGATTCCACACAAGCTTATATGAAGTCCATTCTAAAGCGAGGAGAAAAGCTCGGTATACCCGTTCATGTGATCGAAGCTTCGAAACAGCCTTTTAACGATATAATGCGCTTTAACAATGATTCGGTGATCTCCGGGGTCATGATTATGCACCCTTTAAGAGAAGTCGATGAAGACATGATTATCAAAGCCATATCTCCATTGAAAGATGTTGAGGGCCGAGGCCCGGTGAATTTAGGTGGAGTAGTCATGGGAGAAGCGTACTATGCTCCACCAACTGCTGAAGCTGTGATGGAGATTCTTGATTTTTATGGTATTTCCATTAGAGGAAGAGACGTCACTATATTGGGTAGGTCCACAACGGTGGGAAAACCGCTTGCTCTGCTTATGCTTAAAAAAGGCGTTGATGGTACTGTGACAGTTTGCCATTCACGCACAAGAAATATAGAAAGCAAGGCGAAGGGAGCCGATATTCTTGTGAGTGCTGTGGGAAAAGCTGGGTTTGTAAGAAAAAGTTGGGTTAAAGAAGGCGCAGTGGTAATTGATGTTGGAATAAACTTTTCTAATGGCAAGATCGTTGGCGATGTTGATTTCGAAGAAGTTAAAGACATAGCCACAGCTATCACTCCTGTTCCACATGGTATTGGAGTTGTCACAACAGCGGTTCTATTCAAACACCTCGTTGAATCTTTCAAGCGAATTTTGGATGGTGGCTTATGAATACCCAGGAACCTCTTTTCAAAAAGATCAAGAATTACAGCTATCAGGAGCTAAAAATATTTGCAGGGGAAATCAGGGATTATATCAAATCCGTGGTTGCGAAAAACACCGGGCATCTTTCTTCAAACTTAGGCACTGTTGAGTTCACTTTAGCACTTTATCGCGTCTTTGACCCGGATGAGGATATCATTATTTGGGATACTGGCCATCAAGCTTATACTCACAAATTGCTCACTGGGCGATATAATGAGTTTGAAACCCTGCGTCAAA
>NZ_CEYIHJ010000005.1:28943-29225 GCF_982836095.1 Kosmotoga sp. | reverse complement strand
TCTATAAGATCATGATATCTTCATAATAAAGGAAAAGTCTCTTTATTTTCAACTTCGCGTAGATCCAATTGATAGGTCTGAAAAGCGTTTCCATGGGACAAATCCATCCACAATAAAATCTCCCAAAAAGAAAAGAACCCAGTATCGAAGCACCGAAAATAACCAACCATAATTGCAACATTTTATTTTTCAACAGAAAAACGAAGAGTAGCAGTGCCAGTATCTCTGAGGTCAATCTCAATACTGTCAATAGTCGAATTCTCATGCAATCACCTCCTGGTG
>NZ_CEYIHJ010000005.1:26685-28928 GCF_982836095.1 Kosmotoga sp. | reverse complement strand
ATATAAAAAGAGTATAAAATTAGATAGCATCTTAGTCGGTAACATATGTTACCTGCATCTGAAAGTGCGCCTTGTAGCGGTTATAATCTCCAAACTTTCCCATTTGCGATATAATTAATAGAAAACTCTCGTAGGGGAAGGCTATGAAAAACGATGGAAAATAAAGTTCTCAAAGGAACGCTGGCCTTTGGTCTAGCTACGATGATCTCCCGGGTTACCGGTTTGTTGAGAGATGCTTTCTTCGCAGGATACTTTGGCACTTCAAACCAATATGACGCCTATCTTGTAGCTATAATGATCCCTTTCTTTCTGAGAAAGATATTCGCAGAAGGGGCCTTATCCTTGACTTTTGTACCTATGTTTGTTGAGAAGAGAAGGGAATCCATTGAGCGAGCCTTCGAATTTGCATCGACCGTTCTATTGCTTGTTATCAGCGTTACATCCATCATATCAGTAACAGGCGTTGTTTTTTCTACCCCGGTAACCAGGGTTTTCGCAGGTGGGTTTGATCCAGAAGTGATTCTGCTCACATCGAAGCTGATGAAAATAACCTTTCCATTTGTGCTTCTTGTTTCTACATGGAGCGTTTTTTACGGGGTGCTTAATAGTTTTGATGCTTATTTTCTTGCGGCTCTTTCTCCTGCGTTTATCAACCTTTCAACCATAACCGGTATTGCCCTTTCCAGGCATTTCAATCCACCGATTTTGGGACCAACCATTGCCTTTGTTGTTGGAGGTGGAATTCAGGTACTGGCAGTGATAACAGCTGCGAAAAAGAAAGGGTTCAGGTTTAAGGCCCGATTCAACAAAAAAGACGCCAGGGAATTTCTCAAAATTTTTGGACTCACAATGATATCCCCGGCCATCGCTCAGGTAAATTCGCTTGTGGATACAAGAGTAGCCACAGAATTGGGTTCAGGTGCGGTTTCAAGTTTGCAATATGCTATGAGGCTTTACCAGCTTCCTCTTGGCATTTTCGGAATCTCGGTGGCTACCGTCGTGCTTGCCGAGCTGTCTAAATACATCAAGAACACCGAGAAGTTCAACGAAACCCTATGGACATCTCTCGAAACGCTTCTTTATTTCATCCTTCCGGCTACTTTGGGCCTTATTGTGCTTTCAAAAGAAATTGTATCTTTGTTGTTTCAAAGAGGCGCCTTTAGTTACATCGATACGCTCAATACAGCCCGCATTTTGAGAATTTATGCAGTTGGACTCCCATTCTATGGGCTATTCAACATCTTTTCAAGGGTTCACTATTCACGCCAAAATCCTAGATTCCCCTCTCTTATAGCGGCCTTGATGGCGGGGATCAACATCGTATTGGACATTGTTCTGGGATTGTCCTATGGCCCGGTGGGAATAGCTTGGGCAACAGCTATCGCGGGCATCTTTGGATTTTTAAGTGTCAGTTTGCAAGTACTTCTGGCTGTTAAAGCTACTAAAAGTCAACTGTATGAATTATTGAAAATCACCATGGCAAGTCTTATTATGACCATTACACTTTTCATTGAAAGGCAGTTACTCCCTGCAATGAATCTTTCGAGTATCATTGAAGTTCTCTCCGGAGTAGCTATATATCTGCTGCTCTCTAAACTTTTTGCTCTCAGGGAATACAAATATATAAAAGGTGTGTTTAAAAGGCGATAGCCCTTTGTTGCAGTGTTGTTCCTGATTTCTTTTGACGGCTTGCGTAATGTATCGAGCTCTTATCATTATATACCTCCTTATTGATAGTTTCTGTGAACAAAACTTATGAATTCTGTGTGGGAATAAAATTTCTCAGCGTGCTAAAATATTACAGGAGGTATTGAAATGAACAATGTTTTTGTGGTCGTTGACACCGAAACTACCGGTTCGAGTCCCCTTAATGGAGATAGAATAATAGAAATCGCTGCAATTCCTATTTACCATGGGAAGATATATTACGAACTGCGCTTTCACTCACTCGTAAACCCGCAAATAACAATTCCTGCTGCCATAAGCAGTATTCATGGATTGAAAAACGCAGATGTTAATGATGAGCCTAGCATGCTAGAAGTATTTCCGAAGTTTAAGGAATACGTTGGAAATGCCGTAATCGTTGGGCATAGCATATCGGTAGATATGAAGTTCTTTGACATAGCAGCGAAAGAAACGGGTACCTTTCCTTTCTCTAATGACTATATAGATACCTATGAACTCGCTAAATCCCTTTTCCAGGAGGGGCCATATAGCCTTGCAGAGCTTGCAAGGCGTTTGAA
>NZ_CEYIHJ010000005.1:7435-26675 GCF_982836095.1 Kosmotoga sp. | reverse complement strand
CCCACACATCGCGCTCTTGATGATGCCAGAGTAGATGCAAAGGTTTTTCTTGCTCTTGTGAAAAGGATTGGAGGATTTTCAAAGTTGGGAATATACAAAAAACATTGGAGGGGTTAACATGGTGAAAAATTTTGTACTCGATACCAACGTACTGGTTCACGACCCAGATTGTCTGGAAAAATTTGAAGACAACGTGCTGATAATTCCTTTCCCTGTGCTTGAGGAAATCGATAAACTCAAATCAAAACCAGGCTCTCTCGGTCAAAGGGCCAGGCAAATGAACAGGAAGCTTGATGAAATCAGGAATAATGGAGATATCACAAAAGGCGTGAAGTTAAATTCTGGTGGTTTTGTCAAAATACTCATATTCAACGACTTCAATGTGACGCTTCCACCATTTATGGCTGAGCATTACAAAGACAATGCAATTCTTCTGTATACTCTGGAGCTGAAAAAGCGTGACAAAAAGCCCACCATTCTCGTAACCAAGGATATTAACTTAAGGGTAAAGGCGGATGTTTTAGGACTTGAGACCCAGGATTACCTCGCCGATAAAGTAGAAATCAATGAAATACTCTCTGGAGTGAAAGAATTCAATGATTCTTCTTTGAGGGAAACCTTTGTTAGAATCGGGAGCATTTCTATCAGGGATATTGAACCAGGGCTTTACCCTAATACTTTTGTTGATTTTGGGAATGGAGTTTATGGTAGAGTAGATCCCGAAGGAAAAAGTGTAGTGAAACTCTCTGTCTCTATGGAAACTTCATGCTGGGGGATTTACCCACGAAACAGGGAACAACTCTTCGCTTATGAACTGCTTCTGGATGACAGGATTAAATTCATTTCCATGCCCGGAATCGCGGGAACTGGCAAAACATTGCTTTCCCTGGCTGTGGGAATGAGAAAGGTCGTTGATGAAAAACTTTATGAAAGGATGCTCGTTTCGCGGCCTGTGATCCCCATGGGTCAGGATATAGGCTTTCTACCCGGTTCCCAGGAAGAGAAAATGAAGCCCTGGATGCAGCCGATATATGATAATCTTTTCCTTTTGTTCACAAATCGTCATGTAGATCCTGATACCTTTCTTAAGCGAAGTGAAAAGCTGGGGATTGAGGTACTTGGTTATATACGTGGTAGGTCGATACCAAATCAGTTTATGATTATAGATGAAGCTCAGAACTTGACCCCACATGAGGTGAAGACCATTTTGACGCGTATCGGCGAAGAGTCAAAAATCATTCTCATAGGCGATCCATATCAGATCGATAATATGTATCTCGATACGAATAGTTGCGGACTGGTATATGCTGCCTCTAAATTCATTTCCCATCCTCTGGCGGGGCATATCACTCTCGTCAAAGGTGAAAGGTCTGAGCTTGCCACAGCTGCCGCAGAATTGTTATAGTGAGGTGTTTGATGAAAGAGAATAAAAGTGTGCCAAAAGAATTTGATTTGTACTTGAAAATCGCGAGGAAGGACATACATGTACTCTGCTATATCGCCGAGGCTGAAGATAATCTGATGAATATCAGGCATACAACCGAAGAAGGGTACCTGAAAGTCATTGTTCCTGGTGATTTATTGCAGGAGGCTTTGAATTTTCTTGATAGCATAAAAAATGTTATAAATCTGGAAGTGGTGGAAATTCGTGAAAATCCAGGCCATACTTGATTCGTTAAAGCTGCCGCTCCCCAGGGAAAGAGCAAAGAGTGTAAGAGATATAGATTACGACCGGTTGGTTGGTATGGGGTATGATACCATACTCTTTGATTATGATAACACGTTGGCAACATGGCGCTCTCAGTTTGATATGAGAAACCGCGAGATTATAGAAAGCCTATTAGAGCGCGGTTTAAAAGTTGCAGTAGTTACAAACGCTCCTTATGAAAGAGTGAAACACATGAAGGAGTTTTTTAGTAACCGTGTCAAACTCTATCACTCTATGAAAAAGCCGAGTACCAGGGAGTTAATGAGGGTTTTAAAAGAGTTGGAATCAAAGCCTGAAAAAGCTGTAATCATTGGAGATCTTTTCCTCACTGACATAATCGCAGGCAACCGCATGGGGATGTACACAATTATGGTTAAGCCTGCTATAAGCAAAGAAGCCGCCTTTTACCAGAAAATGGGGGGATTTGTAACCATAGCAGCCTACACCGTGTTTTTTTACACCATTGGCTGGTTTTTCAGAATTATCGAGTTGATTAACCCACACCTTTTTGTTGATGACATTTCTGATGTAGATTTTGAACAGTTGAAAGAAGCTGGCTATGAACTCGTCATCTTGGATTTTGACAATACCCTTGAACCTTGGGGGAGCGATGAGCTCTCAAAAGAGAGGGAACTCCTCATCCGACGCATTCAGTTAGTGGGGCTAAAAATCGTTATAATTTCAAATGGCAGAAGGCTCAGACTTAGAAATATAGAAGCTTTCGTTCCTGGAGTTGAGATTATTTCAGAGGCAAGAAAACCCTTACCTCGTAAAGCTCGAAAATATTTGAACAGAAAAGGAATAAAGCCTTATCATTCGGTTGTTATTGGGGATCAGCTTTTCACTGACATATTGATGGGGAACTTACTTGGAGCTTTCACGATTAAGGTGAATCCCATCTCCGAAAAAGAGTTCTACTGGACGCGCATGATGAGGAAAATCGAGAAGCTTTTCCTCAGGTTTATAAAACGCAAAACCGCATTGGAGGAAATCAGAAGATGAAGTGTAAGGGCTGTGGCGTTGAAATACAAACCTCAAATGAAGAGGCTCCAGGATATATACCGCTTGATGTGCTCGAAGCCAGGCTTGCTGAGGGAAAAGAGGTATATTGTAAGCGCTGCTTTTCCTTGAAACACTATGGAAAACTCTCAAATCGTTTCGAGCTGGAACATTCTTTAGATTTGCTTGGGAAATATCTAACCCTGGCAAGTAACGTTTTGTACATTATAGACATCTTTGATTTCGAAGGTACTTTTAGGCGAGAAATTCAAGAACTTGTAGCTGATAAGAACGTCTATTATCTCATCAACAAAGTTGATCTCATACCGAAAGAAATCACGCCTTCGGAGATAAAAACCTGGGTAAGAAATAGATTAAAGGTTCAATCCACGAGAATAAGGCTCCTTTCGGCGAAAAATGAAAGAGGAGTTTCAGGTCTTCTGAGATTTTTGAAGGGAAAAAAGGAAAAGCGCTTTATAACAATAGGCGTGACAAATGTTGGAAAATCTTCTGTTTTAAATGCCCTTGCTGGAACGAACACATTGACTATAAGTCGTTACCCCGGGACCACTCTCAAAGCTGTGGAATTTCACAGTAAAGTGCACGGCTTATCTTTCATCGATACACCGGGAATAATAACCAGAGATAGGGTAACCGATTTAATGGACAGTTCTTGCCAGTCTAAAATGTTGCCCGAGAAAAAACTGAAAATTCACACTTTTAAGCCTAAGAAAAAGACAAGAACCGTATTTATAGGGGGACTTGTAAGAGTAGATGCGGAACCCGGAACTCCTCCAGGGCCAATTTTCCATGTCATTTCATCTGAAAAAGTCACAGTTCACGAAACCAAACCCGAAACAGCAACGGATAAGTGGGAGAGCTGGTTGGGAACTTTTCTGTTTCCGCCATGTTCAAGGCAAAAACTTCATGATTACGAATGGGAGAGTGTTAAATTAAGGCTCTTTACCGGTCAGGAAGTTGCTATAAAAGGCCTTGGATGGATAAATGTGGCAAGGGGTCCCCTTGAGATAACAATTACCCATCCGGTTAACACGAAACCAGTAGTTAGAAACGGGCTAGTAGGTCCATTGAAGTTCAAAAAATAAAACTGATTTGGAGGTGTTTTGGTGAAACTCAAGGAATATCCAATTAAAGCGGGTGTATCTAACAGACACGTTCATCTTTCTCAGGAACATCTGGAAATCCTCTTTGGAGAAGGTTACGAATTAACCCCCATCAAAGATCTCGGGCAACCAGGTCAATATGCCGCTCAAGAAAAGGTGATACTTGTAGGACCTAAAGGAGCAATTGAAGGGGTTAGAGTTCTCGGCCCTGTTAGAAAGGCGACCCAGGTAGAAATCTCCAGAACTGACGCTTTTAAGCTCGGAGTAAAACCTCCGATAAAAGATTCCGGTGACCATGAGGGCTCAGTAGGTCTTACCCTGGTTGGGCCCAGAGGAACTGTCGTACTGAAAAGGGGTGTAATACTTGCCAAAAGGCATATTCACATGACACCTGAAGATGCAGAAAAACTTGGTGTTAAGGATAAAGACCTTGTTATGGTATATTGTAAAGGCAATGGCGAACGAAAAACGATATTCGATGATGTCCTTGTCAGAGTCAGCGGTTCTTATGCTCTCGAATTTCATGTTGATGTTGATGAAGCTAACGCAGCAATGATCAACAACAACGACGAGGTTTATATTATTGAGGAGCTGTAATTTGCTGTATTTGGGGACGAGCGGTTATCATTTTCGAGATTGGATAGGGACAGCCTATCCTGAAGACATTAAGCCTTCACAGATGTTGAGTTATTATCGAAGTATCTGGCATTTCAACACCGTCGAACTGAATTTTACCTATTATCGAATGCCGGATTGCCATACTCTTGCTGCCATTTCAAGAAAAGTTCCCGGTGATTTTCGCTTTGCGGTGAAATCACCGGGTTCTATTACACATGAATGTTGGAAAAGTCTCGATCTTGATGGAGCAATCAAAGAACTAAAAACCTTCAAAAACGCTCTTGCCCCTCTCGTGTCGGAAGGCAGGCTCGGCCCGGTACTTTTTCAATTTCCATGGGGATTCAGGCCTAGTAATGACAACATCAATTACTTGAAAGAACTCACAAATTTCTGTGCAGAAAACGGTATTAACCCAGCAGTAGAGTTTCGACACAGCGATTGGGAGGTTGAGGATTACAGTGCTGTATTGATTCAATATGCTGCTATCCCTGTAATAGTCGATGCCCCAAAAATAGATAACCTCTTTCGCTATCGTCCCATTTCTGGAGAAAATGTAGCTTATTTTAGATTGCACGGTAGAAATGTCAATTGGTTCACTTCTGAGGGAAGTGAGAGGTATAATTACAATTATTCTGATGACGAACTGAGATTTTTTGCACTGGACGTGATAGAATTCTTATCGAAGGGACTCGATGTGTACGTGTACTTCAACAACTGTCATATGGGTAATGCCGTACATAACGCCCTTCGTCTCAGAGAAATGGTAGGAGGTGCCTGAACTCTCGATGAACTACAGTGATTATTTCAACATTGTGCTGAGAATGCTCTCGAATGGAGCCGAACCATACGAGATCTTTGATGAACTCTCTAAGTTCGGCTTAATGGAAAATGAAATCGATGAGATTTTTAATGTGGCCCTTAGAATGCTTATAACCGGCTACGATACAACACAGATAATTTTCGGAGATGGTTATGATCTCAAGAGAAGGGTTTTCATAGACGATGAACTGGAAACTCTGAAATCTTTTCCCAGACTTTTCAAATCCTACCTTTGGGGTGAAATATCGCCTTCCGATTTTGAAAAATCTCTCACAGATTTTTCCGATTTTGATGGATAAAACAAGACGCGGGTTTTACCCGCGTCAACATTTTGCTTGTTCCTTCTTTTCTCCTTCTCGCTATATTCTAACCCTATACCCATTTGGCCAGCGGAATGAAGCTTTTCAGTGGCATCAGCTCGGAATTTGGCACAACCCGAACTGTATAAGCCATTTTTCCTTCTTCTTCAACGTTGAACTTGCCGTGATACAAATATTCCCCGTGTACATCCTCTTTTTCTATTTCCATTGGGAAGGTTTTGAAAGCTATCATTTTGTCATTTTCATCGAATTTTGCCACGAAGATTTCGACTTTGACTTCCTCGGGGGTCAATTCACCCAGATAGACATTTGCCGTTATTTCTATTGATTGCCCTACACTTATGCTGCTTCTGAACCCAGGCCTTGGAATATTGGGTTTGATTCTGATGAAATCCCAGTTTTGTCTTAACCGTTGCTCCCATTTGGAAAGCGACAATGCTCCATTGTAGCTATCCCTTTCCACGAAGCTCATAGAGCCCATGGCTTTCAAATAGATCTTGTTTGCATAGTCCATGAGCATACGGTGTGTGTTGAAATTCAGGGCAACGCTCTTGATCGAGGCTTTCATTTTTTTTATCCAACCTGTTGGGATTCCTTTTTCATCGGTTTTGTAATAAAGCGGAACGATTTCCTTTTCCAATGTACTGTATATTGAAACGCTGTCTATTCTATCCTGAAGTTCCGTGTCTTCATAATCCCTGTTGTCCCCGATTGTCCATCCATTTTCGCCATTATATCCTTCAACCCACCAACCATCGAGAGCGCTGAAGTTAATAGCCCCATTCATTCCAGCCTTTTGCCCACTCGTTCCGCTGGCTTCATGTGGGCGCCTCGGGTTATTCAGCCAGACATCTACACCGCTAACCATGTGTCTTGCGACATTCATGTCGTAATTTTCGAGGATCACAATACGGTTTTTGAATTCAGGCATCCTGGAAACCTCATAGATCTTTTTGATCAAATTCTTACCGGGATCATCAGCGGGATGGGCTTTTCCAGCGAAGATGAATTGAACGGGTCGTTCTGAATCCATCAGAATTTTTTTCAACCTCTCAATATCCTTAAAAATAAGTGTAGCCCGCTTATATGTGGCGAATCTTCTTGCAAAGCCTATTGTTAGGATATTTTCGGGCAGAATATCATCTACTTCCATTAAATCTTCTATTGTTTCACCAAGCCTTAACCTTTGCCTTCTTAATCTACCATGCAGAAAAGTTCGCATACGTTTTTTCAGCTTTAAATGCACCCTCCAGAGCTCTTCGTCAGGTATATCATCTATGTGTTCCCATACCTCGGGAGAGGTAACATTTTCATGCCAGTTTTCAGGAAGGTAGCGATCGAAGAGTTCTTTCAAATCCCTGTTCAACCAGGTCCATATATGGACACCATTTGTAACATGTCCGATTGGAACTTCGGGTTCCGGAAAATCCGGAAAAATATGTGTCCACATGTGCCTTGACACTTTACCGTGCAATTTGCTCACACCATTCGAGACCGCAGAGAGTCTCAGCGCTAGCACTGTCATACTGAAATGCTCGCGCCCATCTTTTGATTTTTCGATTCCAAGATCGAGAAATTCCCTTCGTGAAATGTTTAATCTCGGCCAAAAATCATTGAAGTATTTATCGATGAGGGTTACGTCGAAAACATCGTTTCCGGCAGGCACCGGAGTATGAGTCGTGAAGACACTCCCGGCTTTAGTTGCTTCAACAGCGCTTCTGAAGTCTAACCCTTTGCTTTGAACAAATTCTCTTATTCTTTCAAGGCTTAAAAAGGCTGCATGTCCTTCGTTCATATGCCATACTCTTGGATTGTATCCAAGAAGCCGAAGGGCCCTTACCCCTGCTATTCCGAGAACTATTTCTTGCTGTATTCTCGTTTCTCGGTTGCCTCCATAAAGCTGTGAGGTGATTTTCCTGTCTTCAGGATCATTTTGTGGGATGTCAGTGTCAAGCAAAATAAGGGGGGTTCTACCCACCTGAGCCTGCCATATTTTAACCCAGATACGCCTTTCGGGAAAATCCACTTTGACGTATATTTCTTCGTTATCTTCATCAAAAGCAGGCCTTACCGGAAAATCCTCAAAATCGTATGCTGGAAAATCGGCATGCTGCCAACCAGTTTCATCAATGGTTTGGTTGAAATATCCATGACGATATAGCAAGCCAACGCCTACGAGATTAATGCCGAGGTCGCTGGCCGTTTTCAGGTGGTCACCAGCAAGAATACCCAATCCGCCCGAATAAATGGGAAAGGATTCATGAAGGCCGTATTCCGCGCAAAAATAGGCAATTTGATCGTTGGCTTTATCTGGATGTGTTCGCTTTATCCAGGTATCTTCAGCTTCCATATATTGCTCAAACTGCTGTAGAACCTTATCGTAATTTTCAAGGAAATCCTTGCTTTTTGAAAGCTCTTGAAGTCTGTCTTGATCTACTCTCCTTAACAACTTTACAGGGCTTCTTTTGACCTCATACCAGAGTTCTTGATCCATGTCTTTGAAAAGTTCTTCGGCTTCAGGATTCCATGTCCACCAGAAGTTATAAGCAAGCTCTTCCAGCTTCTTTATTCTGTCAGGCAGCCGAGGAATAGCTCTCATTTTTTCGATAAAGTACATCGAAGGACCTCCTTCCGAATTGATAAATGCAACATTATAATTATAAATCAAAATGGTTTAAAAATCCACGATATGAAAGCTTATTCGGGAATAATCTTGATTATTGATTAAATATGCAGAATTTTAGTGAGGGAAAAATCGCGAGAAAAAAAGGAGAGCCTGAGCTCTCCTTGTAGGTTATCTCTTCTTTATTCCACGTTTCTTATCGAGTCTTCTTCTGTAATCAGAAATCTTCCTCGAACTGTCTTTCAAAAACTTTGAAAGCTTTCTTTCAAAATCCTTGTCGAGGTTCTGGTCATCTGTACCCGATTCCCCTAAGTCTTTAATGGAAAGTTCCCATTTCCCATCTCGAGTAGTTCCGACTATCTTTACTTTGACCTTTTGTCCTACATTAAGATGATCGTTGATGTTTTTCACATAACTTTTGGAGATCTTGGAGATATGAAGGAAACCCTGCTCACCACCTTCCAGCTCTACATGAGCCCCAAACTTCATTACAGCGGTGATCTTTCCTTCAACAATGTTGCCTACTTTCGCACTCACATTCCTAACCTCCAATGGTTTTCAAATATAGAATAAGTGACAACTCAGTAGTTGTCGCCGTACTTGTTCTTGAACTTCTGGACTCTACCCTCGGTATCTACGATTAGAGAGCTCGTATCACCCTTATAGAAAGGATGGCAATTGGAACAAAGATCGATTTTTATGTCTTCACGTGTTGACCAGAACATGTGTTCCGCCCCGCAGGTGCATTTTACCGTAACAAGCTTAAGCTCGGGATGTATACCTTTTTTCATCGGGCCTTCACCTCTTCAATAGTTTAATTTTACGAAGTTCATTATATCATATGTATGAGATACTGTCAAAGGAATGTAAGAATAGAGAGTAAAAAAACTGTATCGGCGGTTTAATTCTTTTAAAGAAGGCGTGATTGTATGAACATCTTAAAACAAGCGGAAGACCGACTTTATGAAGAAGGATTTTTTTCTTATTATGAAACGAGAAAAAGAGAGATTATGAAAATTTCTTACATACTTAGAAGTGCCAAACCCGAAAAAGCTATACGCTTTCTAAAAAAGGAATTTGGCGCGCTTAAACTGTTCGAAGCCGGAGAGGCCCTTGCCTTCCTGTTGGAAATGCTCGCTGAAAAAGAGAAGCCTCTGGAAGAAAAGGTCATCTTCGTTGCAGAACTGAGTGAATCAGAAGTCGAAGAAATCATAAAATTGCTCTATTTTATCTACCCCTTTTCATACCCTCCAGTTCCCCGGGATGTTGAAATGAAGGACCTTCACGAATACTTTCAATGGAAAAAAGAATGTGATGCTTCAATAGGTAGGGCTTTTGAAAATTACATCATGCTTGAATGTGCGCTGAATTTTAGACGATCCCCTATTCCAAATGACCTGAAAACTTTTTTGGAGAGCATCGAGTTAACCGATATGAGAAAGTTGAAAAAAGGACGAGAAAAGTTAAGACACCTTAGTAATGATGCGAAGAAAAGAATGAGGAAATTGAAATACACCCACCCTTACGTACGTACTGTACTCTTTGCCAAAAATACTGTTCCGATTATCATCGATGGTAGCAATATTATCTATTCCAAAGCCGATTTCCCTGATTTGAAAAACATCAACAAACTTTTTGAATACTTCGCCCGTTCATCACCAGTGTATTTTCCCTACCGTATTGTATTCGACAGGAATGTGCGGTATAAAATCAAAGGAAGTCAGCAACCTGAACTCGAAAAATTGTTGTCTTTACCCATTGTAGAATTATATTCGCCAGCTGATGAAAGGATAATACAACTTGCGAGGAGCCTAAAAGGCCATATACTCAGCTACGATAGATTTCAGGAATATGATACAAAAGGCATAGAAATAATAAAACCGGAGGATTTGAGATGAGAACAGCGGATTTTGATTTTGAACTGCCAGAGAAATTGATAGCTCAGGAGCCCGTTTTGCCCAGGGACCAATGCCGTCTTTTAGTGGTGAGAAGAGACTCAAATCAATTTGAGCACAGAAAATTCTATGAGATCAAAGAATTTCTTAGTGAATCCGATCTGCTTGTGCTGAATGACAGCAGGGTGATCCCAGCGAGACTTTATGGCAGGAAAAGCACTGGAGCAAAAGTGGAGGTTCTCCTAATAGAGAGGATACAAAACGGTACCTGGAAAGCCATAGTGAAGCCGGGTTCAAAAATAAAGAAGGGGAGTACACTTGTTTTTGATGAATTGAGCTGCAAAGTTGTTGAACATCTTCCTGACTCTACAAGAGTTCTGGAGTTTAATGAACCCGGTGCGGAAGAGACAATCAAGAAAATTGGAAAAATGCCTATTCCACCTTATATAAAAAAATACCCGAAGAACCCTGAGCTTTACCAAACTGTCTATGCAAAGGCCGAGGGATCAGTGGCTGCTCCCACAGCCGGGCTTCATTTTACAAAGGAATTACTCAGTGAGCTGCAAGCCAGTGGTGTGAACATTACTTATATAACTTTGCATGTAGGGCTTGGAACTTTCAGACCAGTTAAGGTTGATAAAATCGAGAACCACAAAATGCATAGCGAATTTTATACGATTTCTGAGAAAACCGTCAAAAAAATCTCTGAAACGCGCCAAAAAGGGGGAAAGGTAATAGCAGTAGGAACTACAGTGGTACGCACGCTTGAAGCCGTAGCCGCTGAGAATGCTGGAAATCTAATAGCCAAATCGGGATATACAGATATATTCATTTATCCACCCTTTAAATTCAACGTGGTTGATGGAATTATAACAAACTTCCATCTTCCCCGTTCCACACTTTTAATGCTCGTTTCTGCTTTCGCAGGCAGGGAGAAGATTCTCAATGCATACAGAGAAGCTGTAAAAGAAAGATATCGCTTCTTCTCCTTTGGTGATGCCTGCATGATTTTGTGATCAAGCTCTGTTGAGGGTTGGCCTGATAAAATGCTCCCAAAACTTTTTCAGGATAATCGCCGTAGGGGCAGCTATAAAGGCACCGGCAACGGAAAAGAGCTGTGCCATGATTATTATCATTACTATGATAAATACGGGATTTATGCGCGTATAACCTTTCATTAGCTTGAGGAAGACTATGAATGCAACTGTATGGATAGTCACCAGGAAGACAAGGAGAAAGAGCACCGCTACCCAATTCTGACCTGATGCCGCAAGAAGAAATAACGGGATAAATTCCAGTACAACTCCGACGATTGGTATCAGGTTTGTTATGGCTGCCCACACGCCCATGAGCAGGCTGTAATCGAGCCCGAGAATCTTGACCAGAATTCCCACACTTATACCAGTTACCAGGGCGACTAAAATTATTGCTACTACATAGCGTTCTAAATTTCCATAAGTGTCTTTGAGAAAGCGTTTTGCAAAACCCCTGGAAGATCCGGGATATATTTCAGGTAGATGCTTCTTGAAATCACCGAAATAATAGCCAAGGTAAACAGTCCCGATTATCACGAAGAACATAACGGAGAATGTCGCCGAAACCAGGGATGGTAGTTTTTCAAGAAAAGCAGTAAGGTATTCCCTGAATTTCAATTGAACCTCAATCAGGACATTTCTGATACTCGACATAATCTGCGCCCTTTTCTCTTCAAATTTTTCTTGGTCGTCTATATCTTTGCTAGTATTGTTTTTGCTTTTATTTTTTATCAGGAAACGGTCAACCAACCAACCAAATATTGGCTGCCAATCTTCCCGCGATTTGAACCCGGAAGTTCTTTCCCAGATTTTGTCTGCCAGATTTGTAGCGTCGCCAGAGAATTTTTCGTGTTTTGAAATTATCCGGATAATTTCTTCTTTTTTCAGCTCTCTTTCTTTTACCGGGAAAACTATCGCAAACTTTCCTTTTTCTATATCCTCTATTGGCAGGTCTTCGAACGAGGACTGGTCATATTCTGTTAAATAGGAGAGTAAATCTTTTTTTAATGCATTTATTTCTTCGTTGCTTACAGGTTTTTCCTGCTTGTACTTGTTGAGTACGGCGTCTAAATTGAATTCTATTTCCGGGATACTGAGTTCAGTGCTTTTATCGGAGGGGAAGAAATTCAAAGCAGTATAATAGAAGCTGGAAGCCTGGTTTACAATAGGCTGAAATAAAAACACTACCACCAATATTAAACTGAAATAAAGCGCTCCAAGCCCCAGTGCAACGGCTATCCACCTTTTGATCTTCAGCTTTGAGGTGGCAAACTTGATCCACGGTTCAATGAGAAATACAATCGCTATCGTTATTATAAAGATTGCAGAAATTGTTGCAGAAATCGTTAAAAAGAAAAATGCAATCAGAAAATAAACGATGGAAAAAATCATGACCAGAAATCTCGGAGACTTCAAGAGGTTCTTCATTTTTGCCCTCCTTTGGAATGCAAAAAATATTCCCTGATATGCTCTATATCCTTTGTGATTCCCATGGCGATCATCAATTTAATTCTTGCTTTTTGAGGGGAAAGCCCTGGTGCGAAAATAGCACCTGCTTTTTCAAGCTGTAGTCCTCCCCCTTTGTATCCATAAATCCCAAGCACCCTTCCCTTAAAACACCTCGATGTTATTATTATGGGAATGCCCGCTTCTCTGATTAGCCTTTCAATTGTGTCTGCAACTTTCGGGGGAACGTTGCCACGACCAAAAGCCTCAAGAACAATCCCCTTGAACCCTATTTGGGGTAAGCTTTTCAGAATTTGCCCGCTATCTCCGGTAAAGGTCTTGTAAAGAGCAATTTTTTCTTCTATTTGTTTCACTTCAATTGTTTCTCTTTGAAGCGGTTTACGATAAAAGATGATCTTATCCTCATCAACTATACCAAGAGGTCCATAACCCGGTGAATCAAAGGTGGCTACGTTGCTCGTATATGTCTTTGTTACCTCTCGTGCTGCATGAATTTCATCGTTAAGGCAAACCATGGTTCCCATACCTATAGCCATAGAGTTGATTGCTACTCGGACAGAGGATACTACATTTCTTGGGCCATCTGTGCCCAATTCGTCGATGCTGCGCATGGCGGCAGTGCAAACTACTGGTTTTTCACTTTTGATTGTTAAATCAAGAAAATAAGCAGTTTCTTCGAGAGTATCAGTACCGTGAGTTATGACCACGCCAGAGATATCATCTTGCTCGAGAAGAGAATCCACCAGCTTTGACAGTTTCCACATGAGTGATGGAGATATATGGGGGCTGGGAAGATTTGAAAATCCATGATGCTCTATCATGGCTATTTCATTGAGCCGATCTATCTCAGTAATACTGCGGTTTGCTGAAAATGTAGGAACAGCGCCACCGGTTTTTGGGTCTTTGGTCATAGCGATAGTGCCACCGGTAGTAATAAGGGCAATTCTTTTCAAACTGATCCCTCCTACATGCTGACTATATAATAACTATATAACTATACCGATTTTTTTCAAGGTCATACAAACTTCCTCACCTAAAACCCGTTTTACATCCTGCCACGAATCAAAGGGACGGTTTAATAGAATGCTTGGTGCCCTATGCCTACCTATGCCTGGAATGCTCTCGAGAAGCTTCAGATCCATAGAATTGAGATTGCTCATCAAAGGAATACCTGTGACAGAACGTGTTCCATGTGATGTAATAACCATATCCACCGCTTTATCAAAATTGGCATAGCTTCCAACGAGAATGGGATAAGTCCCAAGTGGTCTACCAAAGGTGAGAGCACCCTTTTTGAATTCGGGTATCACTTTTCTTACAATTGCCCCAACGGGGAATACTTTTTGAATCATTTCCTTATCTATAATGCTCCGTACGCTTTTCTTGTATTTCTCAAAAACACCCCTGTTTGTTTTGGGGAGTTTCCGCTTTGATAGCGGCGTGTTTGGAAACACCATTACCTGGCGGATATTCAATCTTCTGATAATAAGATCAGCTTCAAGAATCTTCTTCAAAAAGAAAAAATCGATTTCAAATGTTTTCTTTGTAGATCCAGGAAGGCCATACAAAAGGTTTATACCTGGCAACAGTTTGGGAACACCGTCTATCCTCACATTTCCTATTTCGTTAACGATTTTTATGGCTTCGATAATTTCTTCAGCTGTTCCATCGATGTTGTTCAAATGCCGAACAGTCGGGTCGAAACTCTCAACTCCAAATGATATTGTATCACCCACAGTGTTGTATTTCACGATGCACTCAAGTATTTTTTCAGCATCTTTCCTGTGCCGGGCGATGAATATGGGGTTTCCATTATCTATATGGAAAACCTCGGGGTTCAATATCACCGAAGTTGTCTGAAATAGCGTTTTAACGGCTTCAGGGTTTGGAAGATCCTTTTCCTTGTCGTAACCGTAAGCGATTACATTGGCGCTTCTGCCAAACCTAATTGCTTTAACGCCTGCGGTTTTTAATGCTTGGAGTTCTTCTTCGATTCCCTTGAAATCACGGCTTTTGAAATTGCCATAAAGAAGAGATTCAGTACAAAATGAACAGAATTTATCCCGTCTTTCGCAACCACTGGAGATGTCAAATTCCACTATTATATCCGGATATCTTGGATGTTGAGGAATGATAGCTGCGCCAAGCTTGTAGAACTCATTCATCAATTCGTAATAGGCCTTTCCCTCGATGCTTATGCCGAGGTATTTGGCCAAATCCAATTCTTTGGTAAAAAGCGCATCTGCCTCATCAAGGGAAACCTCTCTGGCTTTTCTACCGCCTTTTAGGGAATATCCTGCTACAATGGGCCCTTCGATTATCTTTGTGGGGTTGGCGTTTAGAGAAAGAAGCTTTTCGAATTCACTGAAGCTCGCGGGGGTTCCGCCTACATAGTGGCCCGGCGTGGTCAATCCGCCATGGAGAATTAAGTAGTCATAAGCGTTGAATGAATTCCACAGCTCCTTTTTACGAACAGTGTCAATCGTGAAGTAGTCTACATCAATCCCCTTAGCGTAAAGGATTCCCGCTATTGCCCGAACGCGCTGTGAGATGTAAGGTGGAACACCCAAAGCTGCGGGTTCGTCTATGTATCCATCTATCAAAGCGGCTTTCAAGGTATCACACTCCCTTTTCAAAATAATAGCATCAATAGGTTACGCAAATAAAAAGGGGACTATTAATTAATTATTCACAACGTTGGCTCGTATTAGAGTGTATAATAACAACAGTAACTTTTAGGAGGGAATGGACTTGCCATTAGAAAAACATTGCTCTTTTTGTGGTAGGCCTGCTTCGCAGGTTAAGAAGCTCATATCCGGCGCAGAGGGATATATCTGCGATGAATGTGTAGACCTTTTCCACGATATCTTGAAGCAAGATGTAAAAACCATAAGAGAATCAGGAAAAAGATTGCCGACTCCCGCTGAAATAAAAGCGGAACTGGATAAATACGTCATCGGTCAGGAAGCCGCCAAAAAAGCCATTTCAGTTGCTGTCTATAACCATTACAAACGAGTCTTCAAAGGTGTGGAAGATGTAGAGATAGAAAAATCGAACATCATGCTCATTGGCCCCACAGGATCTGGAAAAACGTTGATCGCGAGGACACTCGCCAGGATTCTGGACGTACCCTTTGCCATTGCCGATGCCACACCACTTACAGAAGCTGGATATGTT
Organism: Kosmotoga sp.; assembly: GCF_982836095.1. NCBI lineage: Bacteria > Thermotogati > Thermotogota > Thermotogae > Kosmotogales > Kosmotogaceae > Kosmotoga > Kosmotoga sp. The sequence continues at coordinate 10,891 of NZ_CEYIHJ010000005.1, read as the reverse complement.
GGCGAAGATGTGGAAAATGTTATTTTAAGACTTTTACAGTCCGCAAATTTCGATGTAGAAAGAGTGCAATATGGAATCGTGTATATCGATGAAATCGACAAAATAGCGAGAAAATCACCCAACCCGTCTATAACAAGAGATGTATCCGGCGAAGGTGTTCAGCAAGCCCTGTTAAAAATCGTCGAAGGCACTATCGCAAATGTTCCTCCTCAGGGTGGAAGAAAGCATCCTTATCAGGAATTCATCAAGGTTGATACGACTAATATTCTCTTTGTTGTTGGTGGGGCTTTTGACGGCCTTGAAAATATAATCCAGGAGAGAATTTTAACATCCACAATGGGCTTTGGTGCTGAAATAAGAGGGAAAAAGGATTATCGAATCGGTGAAATCCTTTCACATGTGGGACCAGATGACCTTATCCAATACGGGCTTATTCCAGAGTTTGTTGGAAGGTTCCCCGTACTTACAACACTTAACGACCTTAGCGTTGGAGATCTCAAAAAGATAATGCTCGAACCCAAAAATGCCATTATCAAGCAATATCAAAAACTTCTCGAGCTTGACGGGATCGAACTGGAGTTAACTGATGGTGCTCTAGAAGCCATTGCGGAAAAGGCTCTTTCCAGAGGAACTGGAGCCAGAGCATTGAAGAGCGTGATTGAGAGCGTTATGATGGACATCATGTTCGAAGCCCCATCGTTGAAAAATGTCGGAAAGGTTATAATTACACGGGATGTCGTCAAAGGACGTAAAGAAGCCAAGGTTATAAAGAGAGAATCTGCCTGATGATAGTACTTGCAATTGAGAGTTCCTGCGATGAAACGGCTGTGGCAATTGTAGAAGATGGTAAATTGCTTTCGAGTGTGCTTGCTTCTCAGGTTGAAATCCACAGAAAATTTGGCGGTGTGGTACCGGAGATAGCCGCAAGGCACCATCTTGGTAACATTGCACCTTTGGTAGATGAGGCTCTTGAAAGGGCTGCGATTTCCGTGACCGATGTCGATGTGTTTGCGGCTACTTATGGACCCGGACTTGTAGGTTCGCTACTGGTTGGACTCTCTTTTGCTAAAGGATTGGCTTTGGCCCTTAACAGACCTTTTATCGCTGTTAATCATCTGCATGGGCATCTTTATGCAAACATGATTACTTTTCCGAGTCTGATACCACCGTTTTTAGTTTTGCTTGTTTCTGGAGGGCACACAGAGCTCTTTAGCGTGAATTCATGGGATTCAATAGAGAGAATTGGTAAAACGCGAGATGACGCCGCTGGAGAGGCTTTTGACAAGATAGCAAGACTGCTTGGACTGAATTATCCCGGTGGGCCAGAAATAGAAAAACTCGCAAAATTGGGTGAAGAAAAGTATAATTTCCCTCGTTCTTTGCGTGAAAAAGGGAATTACGATTTCAGCTTCAGCGGTTTGAAGACCTCTGTTCTCTATTTCTTGAAAAAGAATCCTCAGGCAAAAAAAGAGGATGTCGCTGCTTCTTTTCAAGCTGCGGTTGTCGACTCGTTACTCAGCAAAACCTTTGCAGCAGCAGCAGAGTATGGCTTAAAGAATGTGGTATTTGCTGGCGGGGTCGCTGCCAACAGCTATCTGCGGGAGAAAGCTCAACAATTCGCTAAGGATAAGTACAACGTCTATTTCCCGCCAATAGAATTCTGCACGGATAACGCAGCCATGATAGCCATAGCGGCCTACAACAAAGCAAAAAGGGGAGAACTCTCTCCCCTGGATACCAACGCCATACCTTATTTGAAATTTTAATCCTTGGTACTTTCAGTTTTTTTGGAACCAGCTTTCGAGTCTGTAGAATAAAATCCGCTTCCTTTGAATACAACTCCAACACTTGTTATGGCTTTTCTTAGTTTTCCTCCACAGGAGGGACAGGTAGATAGAGGCTCGTCGCTTATCTTTTGGAAGACTTCGAGTTCCTTTGCACAAGTTTCGCAGACGTATCTGTACCTTGGCATGATATCCCCTCCTTTTCTATTCTCCAGCGTATTTTGGTATGACACAAATGAACTTCAGCGTCTCCGTACCGTCATTTCTGAATTGATGAACTACATTGCCAGGGACATACACAAATGAGCCGGCCTCCGCTATTTTGTCACCATCGGGAGTAACAACTGTTGCAGTTCCTGAAACGATGTATACCTCATGTTCCCAATCATGAGAGTGCTTTGGGCTATAACCACCTGGGACGACAGTGAACAACCTCATGACAAAATTCTGAGCGCCGAGTTTGCGACCTATCAATACTCTTTTCTCTACCCCTTTTACAGTTGCATCATCAAATTTTTGAGGTGTTACTTCGAGGGCTTTTCCTATGACTATTTTGTTTGCTTTGCCTTCCATTTGTCCAGCGCCTCCCGTGATTTTTGTATGTATTGGTTCTTCTTGAATCGAATTCAATTACTACCTTTCTATAAGGTTCAAGACCCACAGAATAGCTCCTCAAATTTTTGTATTTAGATACAACTTCGTGTACTATTCTTCTTTCTTTTGCAAACATGGGTTCTAATTCCACTTTGCTCCGCTTTTGAATTGCGAGCTTTGCCATTTTGTGTGCAAGGCTTTCAACATTTTGCCTTCTTTCTTCCTTATAATTCCCCACATCTACTGAAACATTGAGTTTTACGTCTGAAAGCCTGTTAGCGTATATACCGATTATGTGCTGAAAGGCGCTAACGGTTTTTCCATGCCTTCCGATTAATCTTGATACTTCTATTCCCTTTATATTGACGAAAATGGTCTTTCTTTCAATTGCAATATCGTATATGATATCTTTGTCAAAATGCTTTAATATTCCTTCAAGGTATTCTCCGATTTTCCTCTCGAAATATGAGGGCAGAAGTTGAACTTCAATCACCGCTTCTTTGCCACCGAAAAAACCTAGAAAGCCTTTCGATCCTTTTTCTACAACCTTGATATTTAACTCGTCCTCGTAAGCGTTATACTTTGAAATCGCTGTTCTGACAGCTTCTTCCACGCTCGGAGCTTTAATCGTATTGAGTTTCATGCTGGAGCACCTCCTGTATCTGTGACAATTATCTTATTTAGCGGGTTTTGGTGGAAGGCCAAAGACTTCTCTCATTGAAATGCCTTTCATACCGAACTTTCTGTAAACATAGATTGTAATTAACAACTGAAGTATGCTGTTTGTTGCATAGTAAATGAACAAACCTGTTGGTAGTGTGTAAAACAGGAAGGGGAAAACCAGAGACATAATCATAGACTGCCTTGCGGTTTTTCCATCCTGACTTGTTACTGTTGCAAGATATATACCGGTTATGATACTGATGAATATCAAAAGACTGTTTTGCAGAAATCCACCGGTAGATAGATCTGACCAAAAGAGAAATTTAGGAGCATAGGCGAACATTTCACTGAAATACCTTATGACTGAGTACAACACAAAGAACACCGGCAACTGAATAAGTAATGTCAAACAACC